>JAYUBM010000141.1:0-3737 GCA_043740875.1 bacterium
CGAGGAAAATAGCACGGCGTGCGAATTATATGAAAAGAGTCCGAAAGGGCTCTTTTTATTTTGCTGATAAAAACTAATTAAGTTTGAAGCCTCACAACTACTGTTTATTGTAGGCTAAGGCTGCTTGTATCAGGGCAACAAGAGCTGCTTTGTCTGGCACGTCACCCTTAGCAAAGTTAATTGAACGGTGTTCTTTTGAATCGAGTCCTGAGTTAAATATATTGTCTGGATTAGGCAAGTAAGCACCTTTAAAAAAGTTCATTTTAACGTGGTCTTTAAAGCCAGATATAGCACACACTAATCCATTACATGTCCAGACAGGTACGCCCCATTTAAAATCTTCGGTCAGCTCGGGTGATGTGTTGTTTATGAGGCTGCGGATTTCAGTAAGTAATACACCCCGCCAATCGGTGTAACTAGCAATGTTCGCACTAATCTTTTCGTCGGTATTCATGCAACTACTTTATCATGATTGATTAAACGGCTGTAGGCCAGCAACAACGTTTGACTGTTGCTGCAACTGCAGGTCATGCAGGACCTGTTCGCCGACGGGCAAAAGCACATACATATTCCCGGTCACGAGCCCATCTAGCATACTGCAAACCAATTGTCCGACCAGTATTGCATTTGGTATATGCCGGCTTGTGGCAGCTTCGCCTAGTTGCAGAATAACACCTGGGTCTGTCACTAAAGTATTAGGGCTATAGCCTTCGGGACAAGTTTCGATACGAGCGCTGTTATGTGGGCTAGCAGAAGGGGTCTGTTCGAATGAGTTTGCCCATACACCCAAAAATATACCAACACCAACCAACAGCGCATCACGTTTTCGCATTTAAAATAATTATAACACTTTTAAACGATTTGGGCAATAACTGGGTTCACCAACTTTTTGTAATCTTCAGACTTTATGGCGATGGACGCATCACGCCCGGCGTTAAAGATTATTTTTTCGTTTTCGAACACGCTGTAGTCGGCAAATACGGTAATGCCAAACAGGTTGCCAAAGGGCGGGACACCACCTGGCTGTACGTCGTGAGTAATTTCGGCAACTTCGGCCTCGGTGGCAAAGCGCAGATCGTTGGCACCGGCAGCGAGTTTTAGTTTTTTACTGTCGAACTTTTTGTCTCCAGGCAGTACCGCCATGGCAAAAGACTTGCCTTTGTTAGCTATTTTAAGCCGGACTATTAGTGCTTTGGCACCTTCGGAAAGCGTATAGTTGGGGCGCAGGGCAGCGGCCTCTTCACTGGTACGGACCGTCGTTTTATGTTCGAAAGATTCGTGCCAGCAGCCACTGTCTTGAACCACCTTTAAAATTTGGTGAAAAATATCATGTTCCGCCATTTATATCCTCTTTATTTGCTAAGTATAGCAAAGCTAAATAGCATAAACAGTACAATATAGTTGACATAAGCGCTTCATTATGCTAATATTTAAATAGTTTCGAAAGAAATCAACAAAAAGAGGGTAAGCACGACTTCCGAAAGGAAAAAATGCGAGCCCTCTTTTTGTATATCTTTCACGAAGCGTGAAGTTAAGTAAGCTAAGTTAAGTTCTACTGCCAAGCAGTTGTTCATATTGCATATTCCGGGTTAAGGGTGAGTGTGTTTGCGAGTTACAGAAATGCAGCTCTGCAAATGGAACGGAGGCATTAGCCCGGATTATGCAATATGCATCTGTTTGCAAATGAACTAAGGAGAATAAAATGGCAGGAACTATCGAAGGCGGCCAAAAAGCTGCTGCACGCAACAAAGCTAAATACGGTGCTGATTTTTATGCAAAAATCGGTGCTGCAGGTGGCAAAAAAGGTCACACTGGCGGCTTCTTCGCGAACCGCGAACTAGCCCGTTTGGCTGGTGCTAAGGGTGGCCGTATTAGCCGCCGCACTACGACCAAGAAAAACGCCTAAGTTTTTCTTTGAGTGGGCAATGATCGCTTCTGTAAAGAGGCGATCATTTTTTTACAGCTAGTTTTCGGTAGGGCCGGCAAAAGCGCGCGTTGCTCACCCGCCATTCGTTACTGCAGTTAAGGCAAATATATACTGCATTAGTTTGCTGTACACCGTGTTCGGTGCACGACGGGCAGGTGCTACGGGCATGCAGCCAGTCACGGTAAGTATCCAGACAATCCTGAATATGATCTTCGTTTATTATAATCTTATAATTTACGGCAACTTGTTTTGCTTTATGCCAAGCCGATACCTCGAGTTGCAACAGCTCAAAGTCTGTTTTGTAATTAGCGTGTGCCAGCAAACCGTGGCTCAGTTCGTGTAGCAGCGCCCATTCGGCGGCCTCGTCTTGCTTGGAATGGTCAAAGAATACGGTTTGCTGTTTGGGCGACCAATAAAAGCGGTTACTCGCAGTAAAATTGACCTGCGGAAAGTCGGCCGGTAATTTTATGGCAAGCCTAGGCATGTTGCCCGGCTAAAATATAACAGCCATAAATGACAGCCTCTTCGGCCCTTTTGGCACCAAATACAGGTGGCACGCGTAGCAAGTCATCTTCATACAACTTTAATTCGCTGATAAGTTTGTCGCTAAATTTGTCAAAATGACTGCCCACGCCGCCGCCAATCACAATGGCATCAGGCGTTGTTGCGGCAATTACATCAATTAAGCCTATCGCTATATTACGGGCAATAATATACCAGTCGGCGGAGCTATCTATGTCGCTGGCGCGCTTGCCAAACTTGGCAAATATCGCTTTACCCGATGCAAATTCTTCCCAGCGCTGCAAGGTGCCCTCGTGTTCCAGTAGCATGTGCCCGTATTCGGCATCTTCGGTATTGGGGTCGATTTTGCCCGCTACTATAAGCACACCGCCGATACCAGTACTCACGGTCAGGTAGACAACTTTGCGGTATTCAGGAATCAGATGTGCCTCGGAAAGGCCGGCCAAATTGGCATCATTCTCGATTATTACGGGTATGTTTATTACTGTTTCGAGGTCACTTTTAATGGGCACATTTTTCCAGGGCAGGTTACCAAAACTAATACCAATGCCTTTATGGCGGTCAATGCGTCCCGGCATTGCTATCACGCAGCGCTCGAACTTTTTGTGCGTCAAACTGCCAACTGTTTTAGACAGTTCGGCAATAAAAGCGGGGTATTCATGAGGCGTCTCAAAACGCAGTTGCTCGGCAACCTTGCCTTGCTCATCCACGGCGTCAACAAGTGTTTTTGTACCACCAACATCAATTGCTAAAATCATTGATCTTAGTTTAGCATGTCGGCAGGTGCAGCCAGTTGCCAACAGAGACCTAACAGAGTATAATTAGGCCTAAGGTCAAACGGAGTTATGGCATACGTGCCACCGTGACAACAAGGAGACATATTCTATGTCTAAAAGTGCAATTACAATGGACGAGCTATTAGCGTCGTCGGAAGTCAGCAATTTAAAAATGGGGGACGTCGCTACCGGCGTTGTTACCTCTGTTAAAAAACACGAGATCTGGATAGATCTTGGTGCCCAAGGAACCGGTGTGGTGATGCGCCGCGAAGTTGGCTATGGCCAAAATATCGAACTTGGTGCCGAAGTTACCGTCAGTGTCGTCGACCCAGAGATGGAAGAAGGCCACGCCTTACTGAGTATGAAACGAGCCGCCAAAGATCGCGGTTGGGACGAACTGGTTCGCGTACAAGAAGCAGGTGAAACTATCGAAGTTGTTGCTTATGACGCAAACCGTGGCGGTATGCTTATCGAACTAGAAGGCATTCGTGGCTTTTTGCCGGTCAGCCAAT
>JAYUBM010000142.1:0-1032 GCA_043740875.1 bacterium
GTATACATTGGCTTGCATTGAGCTTGGAGTCGAGGGGGCTTCCACGGGCGGGGACTGTCTGCCAACGCTCTAGCCTACTTGCCAACCCTACCTACCCTCATGTAAACCACCTGCCGAGCAGTACCTACCCCCTACACTACCACCCCAAGCTCAATGCAAGCCAATGTATACCACCATTAAAAGAGTGTCGCACAAGATGTATTGTAGACACCATGCAAGCCAAAGTTAGCCCAAACGATACAATGCAAGCCAAAACTGAAGCCCTATAATGCGATAAGAAGCCATCGAAAAACCAAAGTGGTACTATACTACCTTTCTTTTAGCCTTGCGAGCCTGTGCAAGCCGTAAGCCCAGTGCGTGCCTATCTGCCGGCGTAGCCTTAGCCCAACGCTCATTTGCTCTAGCTTGCATTATCTTTTTAGCCTTATTTTTAGGCATTGTCTTCATATAATAGCCCTTGCCCTTGCTTATTTTTGTTTCCATAGGCTTACATTATGCTCTATATGCGATTATAAGCACGTTTTGTCATAGTTATTTTTGGTTTTTTGGTCAAAAAAGTACTATTGACTTTTATTTCTATATGTGATGGTTTCAAATAAGCCTTTAGAATTAGCTTGCATTTTTCGAAAGTACGAAAAACGTGGTTTGCATAGACTAAAAAACACTTACAAAATAAGGATAATTCCCAAGTCTGACAAAACAAAAGAAAAAACGGCTTGTGCCGTTTCATTTCTACCCTTATCATATAAGCCTAAAAAGAAATAATCTATATTAGCCTGCATTTATATATTCATATAAATGTTAGCAAATGCTGACAAAAAAAGCAAGTGCTACCCTGTGTATAACCCGATTTTGTAATAGTTACAATCACGAGTATATCATTGCAATAATAATAATTATATGCGATAATAGCAAACATGACTAAAGAAGAAAGCGAAGAAATAAACTATCTATTAGAAGAATACAAACAAAAGCGAGCCGAGTTGAACGAAGTGCAAGCCGATGTGAACAGTGTACGGAATCAATTAGTAA
>JAYUBM010000143.1:0-1032 GCA_043740875.1 bacterium
AAAATGTACACAGCACAACAAAACGCACACGGCAACATCATCGTCTGCAAAGGCAATGACCAACGCAACAGCTACAGAATCATATTCACCGGTACTTACGCAGAATGTTTAAAACTTAAATCAGGAGCTTATTAATCATGAAAATTACTACAACTTACGAAGCGTGTTCGATCATTGAAGGTTTCGATGGTGGTGAGCAAGACCAAGCCACAATCTTGGCCGCGTGGCAGTATATAAAAGACTCAGGTGCATACTATGCTTTGCAAGGCTTTTATGGCCGTAATGTCCGCCATCTTACTGAAGCTGGTTTACTAAAATGATCGTTTATAAGAAGCCAGTTTTACGCAGCTTGTGGGCATCTGAGGTTTGTGTGAGTCGAAGACGTGATGGCCGTTGGGTGATCGATCGCTATCCCAACCGCACTGAGCTGCCGTCCAGCGCCTTCGCAAACTGGGATCAGGCCCAATGGACGGCTAATCAGTGGGCTAACGAAGAGCTTAATCAAAGACAGAAAGAAGCACTTCAAGATGAAGAAGCAAATGCTCAGTACTATGATAGCCTTGCAATATAAATGCTACTTTGTATAATAAAACGCTTGACAAGCCTTATCGTAATAGCGATAATGTCACATCTAACAACGAAACACAAATTTAGGAGAATTAAAAATGGCAATATTTCAAGATGAGTTTATCAGAGTTAAAAACGATATAAACGGTAATCCACGATACGTTTTGCACTTCTTGGCTTTGGCCGAGGCTGATTACAGCAAAGGTTTACCAGAGCGTTATGCCGATGCACTGGCGATAGCAAAACTGGCTGGCGGCAAGAAGTTTCATAACAAAGCTTACGGCGGTGGTATCTCTTTCACTACATACAGCTTAAGAGATCTATGTAACAAACTTAACCAATTACTACCTTGTTAACCACAGGTTCTGCAGCTTCCCACGAGGATGCAGACACGGTGGCAATAAAGCAACCGGGCGCAATATACGCCTCAAAACTAGGAGTTTTAAAATGACATCATACAGATAC
>JAYUBM010000144.1:0-3692 GCA_043740875.1 bacterium
TTGCGCAGCCAACTACTTTTGCAGTGGCAGCAGACTTGGCCGTGACACCACAGGCAACTAAAAAGCCAGCCCCAAACTTGATCGACCACAGTGCACCAATGTGCTACAACTGCGGTAACCAAACGCAAAAGGCAGGCAGTTGTTACGTGTGTACCAGCTGTGGGTCTACGACTGGCTGTAGTTGATCTAACATCAACTTGCTAAAAAAGGGGCCCGCGGGCCCCTTTTTGTATCTGTCGATGCTTTCCCAGCGGCAGTAAAGGTCTCTACCACCCCTAAAAAGCCAAACAAAACATTGTCTGCAACTAAAAACACTACTCCACCGTGAAAGAAGACCCAGGCTACGGCATAATAATGCCCTGCCTTATGGGAAGCATAAGTCTCTTTCAGGTAGAGTAGTATTTTTCTGCGACGCCTGTTGCCAATAACATCTCAAGACCTACGCATCGGGATGCTTAGGGTCTGGGCATGCAGCTTTGTTCCTGAGCCACCTGCGTCACCCGAAACACTATTGCCTATGTCTAGCAGCCGCTTGAGAACCAGCTTGATCCTTCTAAAAAAACTCTTGTTTCCCAAAGCAGGGAAGGCATACTTATGCCTGAACGGGTCTTTTTAAAGGACAAGGTGGTTTTCGTGCAACTTAGCTCCTAAGCCTTCAGTAATAATTATTCTTGAGTAGGGGTGGTATTATGAGCGGTTGGATGATTAGGGCGAACAGAAACTAAGGTTTCTTGGATTACCTCAAGCATAGCTGCATCTTCAGCAGCAGTCTGCAGTTTTTGAATATCCGATGCTAACAATTGCCTTTCCCTCGTTGTTGGGTCTTCAGTTGAAGCGGCTCTAACGGCAAAACCAGCGAGAACAAATGCTGAAGTACTGAGCACAAAAAGCGGCAGTGGCATATCATGGTCAACTGCGCCCTTAACAACGCCCATGGCCGAAACACCAAGCACCGTTCCAAATATACTGCCAAGCCGACCGCGCATATTCTTAGCCTTCTCGACATTTGAAACCAACATGCGTTCGGCAGCTGATACCTGGGCGACGCGACCTATACGCAGCTTATGTGATGCTGTCATGAATAACTTTGTCTTATCATCGGGGTATTCTTCTTTGATTTTTGCTTTAACTTCGTTTGTTGGAGCACCGATAGTTTCGGTATCCATAATTTCTCGTTGGCCTATCCTTATACAGTAAGCAGTAGTAACACTCGAAGTGGTTGCACTTGGGTCGTCTATTTTATCAAAAGTCGGTACACTTGGGTCAGTAACATCTATTGCTGTTCCTAGAACATAAGCCCCTACGCCTAATTGTATTTCGGCTATGAGCGGTTCATCGGCTGAATGTATAATTTGACTATCTAAATTTCTAAGCATGTATAAAGTATCAATAATAGATCAAATAATTGCAAGCACCAGCAGTTTCCATTCACTTAAAATCATGATCTGAAGTTGTATATGCTTGCAATAATGTCAGTAAAGTGGTATTTTATGCATAATTAAAGAAGGAAACTATAATGAGCGAATCAACAGCATTTTCACCAGAATTTGATCCCGAGCAAGCATCTTTTTCACACCGCGAGCAAGCGGCACCAGTACAACCTCCGGTTGAAGCGGCAGCACTAGCAGTAGATGTGAAGGCCTTTTCGGATGAAATGGCGCATCTCGAGAGCCTAGGCTACTAGTTTACTAGTACACCTGCGAATCTTTTTGGTAAAGTTATCTTTAGAACGAAGTATGTGTATCGGGGCATAAGCATTATACTAGGGCGTATGAAGATAGTAATTTTGTATCATCCCGAAAGCGAACATGGCCGTTTGGTCGACGAATACGTGCACGATTTTGTGGCGCGTAACCCCGATATAAGCCTAGAAAGCCTAAGTGTTGATACACTTGATGGTGCCAAAATGGCAGAGCTGTACGATGTTATGGCTTTTCCGGCGATGCTGGCTATCCGTGAAAACGGGGAACTGGCTCAAGCATGGGCGGGGTTGCCATTACCACTTATGAACGAAGTAGCTTACTTTGCTATCTCTTAACAAGGCTCCCGTAAAATGCACATTTTGGGCGAATACTTGCGATACGTTTCTCGTATCCATCCCAAGCTGCACTATTATACGAAAGCCCTAAAGCTAAGTGAGTTATTTTAACAACGCGGTATTCATAAAATTTATTCAGAATTAACTGGGGCAAAAAAATTAATGTTGACATTTTAACATGCTAGTGGTTAACTTAATTTGTTCGAAGTCGCTACGTACGAGCGATAGACGAAAAACAAAAATAAATATATAGGAGCGAAAAAATGACAAAATCACGGATTCCCGATTATACAAGGCTTAGAGATTCATTAACGATACCGTTAGCGCATGCACGGGCACTCGCTCAAGAGATGCACTAAGGTCCAAACTTAGCTAATCGCTACAGTACTTTTTTATTCATAGATACGTTTTTATAAGAGCTGGCAGTTGTTGTTCTGCACAGTTCTCGCACATTTTTCTTAAAAGTCCGAAATCAAAGCCTCCTCTGAGGCTTTTCGGCGTTGTGGTATAATTTATTTAAGACGCGTTGCCCTAAAAGCAACTGAGTGGCCATCACCCACGAATGTTCTGGTAAGAAACGGCTTTAAAAGCCTTAGTAGATCCCCGGCGGCAGATGACTCCGTAATGTCAGTAATCAAGAGCCATTTCTTTTGGCAGCCAGATGGTACCTCCCGCAAGGGATCTGGCAAGCAAAAGCAATGGTTTTTGTTGTTCAAAAGGGAAAAGAGCAGCCGGAGCGGACAGATTTATTCTGCCGCACCGCGCGCTGAGGAAAACCGTAGGTTGTCCTCAGGGTAGTATCTGGCAAGCAAAGGAAATGGTTTTTTGTATTTTCACAATCTATACATAAGCGTAAGGGCAACCCGGCAATCCCTTTTTTGATCGCCTCCACAGCCGGAATGTGCAGGCTTTAGCACATCCCGCAGCTGGGGACAGCGATACAGCAAAAGCGGATGCCGGGTTGCATTAGGTTAACTGGGCCCGAATTAGACCCGACAGCTCAACCCATCATTAAACTGCAATAAAAGGATACAAAATATGAAATTCACTAAAAACACTCGCCGTAAGGCAGCCGAATACGAAAAAGACCTTGTTACTTATTGGAAGCAAAATAAGACTTTCGAAAAATCTGTGAGTCAGCGCCCGGCCGACAGCGCTTATGTTTTTTATGATGGTCCTCCCTTTATAACAGGGGTACCACATACCGGAACGCTGCTGAGTAGCATCATTAAAGATGCCGTTCCACGCTACCAAACAATGCAGGGGCACCGCGTCGAACGGGTGTGGGGCTGGGATTGTCACGGTTTGCCGGCAGAAGTCTTTACCGAAAAAAAGCTGGGCATATTAGATAAGCGCGAAATTGGCACCAAAATATCACTCGAAGATTATATTGTGGCATGCCGCACCAATATGATTCAAACCGGCGATTTGTGGGAGACGACAATTGACCGCATCGGCCGCTGGGTCGACTTTCAGGGAGCCTATAAAACAATGGACAAAGAATACATGGAAAGTGTCTGGTGGGCCTTTAAAACACTGTACGACAAGGGAAAAATCTATGAGGGTGAAAAGGTTTTGCTGTATTGTACACGCGATGCAACACCCATTAGTAAAGCCGAAGTCGCCATGGATAACAGTTACCAGGTTGTAACCG
>JAYUBM010000145.1:0-1018 GCA_043740875.1 bacterium
CGGTTAATCAGTCGCTGGACCATTTCGTTGTTGTACTTGCGGTCTGGTAATTTAGGTCGGACAAGCGCTTTATTAGTTTTACGCGGCATGGTTACTTACTCTCTTTCTTGGCACCGTATTTGCTACGGCCCTGTTTGCGGTTGGCAACACCCTGAAGGTCAAGACTGCCACGGACAATATGGTAACGAACACCTGGTAAATCAGGGACACGACCACCTTTGATAAGAACAACAGCATGTTCTTGCAAATTGTGACCTTCACCGCCAATATATGCCCAAACTTCGAAGCCATTCGTGAGGCGCACGCGGGCAACCTTACGAAGTGCAGAGTTCGGCTTTTTTGGTGTTTTGGTAGTTACTTTTATACAAACACCGCGCTTAAAAGGCGCTGGCTTTTCATAGCTGCGCGTTTTGAGGTTATTAGTAATACGCTGTAAATGAGGAGACTTGCTCTTTACCTTTGGCGTTGACCGGCTCTTGCGAACCAATTGGTTTATTGTTGGCATTAATATTCCTGTAGAATTTAAATTAATTGTGACAATATTACTTATTTTGTCACACAAATGAACAAAGTAAATAATAGTGGTTGGTAGGTGTTATTAAAGTCGCCAGCACACGTTACTTCTTTAACTAGAACCTTTATTGTTGTAATCTTATCATAACTTGCCGGTTTTGGCTAGTACAAGCCAAAACCGGCTTAAAGGGCTAAACGTTTTCGCGTAGTTCGGCGGCAGCAAATTCTGCATCTAATACGTCTTGTCCACCAGTACCGACAGGGATACGACGACCCAAGATAACGTTTTCTTTTAGACCATACAAATGATCGACCTTACCGCTAGTGGCTGCAGCAATCAGTACACGAGTTGTATCCTGGAAGCTGGCTGCACTTAGGAATGATTCGGTAGAAAGGCTCGACTTGGTGATTCCAAGCAGTAGCTGTTCATACTGAATAAGTGACTTCTTTGATTTAGCGAGTCCTATGTTGGCAATCAGTGCTGACTGCTTACTGACGACGTCGC
>JAYUBM010000146.1:0-3657 GCA_043740875.1 bacterium
CCTGAGTAAGCGTCACCGCTTCTTTTAGCTTCATTATTTTTTCTTGCCTTGGTGTCGTTCCTATTTCATCAGATTTAGGAGTATCAGGGGCAAAAGTTGTTGGATTTATAGGTCGGTGGGTGGTAATAGGGTGTAATAAATTACGCGTCTCGGCGGTTAAAACTTTTTTGTATCGGTTGGTTTTCATTATCTGTACTTGTTTCTTCGCTGCCTTTAAAGAGCAGGGTAAATTAAGCATCTTGATTCCCGGTTTTACGACATGTACCTTAATAAAAACGCTGGTGTTTATTAACTACCCCTATTATAAACCAACGGACTCTAATTATTTGGGGGGTTATATCGAGTTTTCTTTAGTACTATTTCGTTCAACCGAATTCTGGGTTATTTGTAGGTTGCAACTGTTATTGGCTATGCAAAATCCTTCGCACTGCTTAGCTATTTGCTCATTTTCATAATGTAGTCCACAAACTGGACATTCGTATACAATTTTATCTGGCATAAGCTAATTATAACTCGTTTAATAGTTAACAAGGGTATATATAGTTTTAAAAACATAAATACTATATGATAGCGTTATGGATACATACGACGTTATACCGCAAAAAATTGTAATTGCAGAAGACAACGCAGCGTTAGCCGACATATATAGCACCCGCCTGGAATTAATAGGCTACAAATGTTATATAGCCTACGACGGCCAAGAAGCACTTGATGTAATAGAAAGAGAACTTCCCGCATTGGTATTACTGGATCTTATGATGCCAAGAGTTGCTGGTGATGAAGTTTTAAGGCGCATGCGTGAAAGCGAATGGGGTAAAAACATCCGGGTATTTATTATATCTAACTTAAACGAAGCTGATGCAACCGCTGGACTTAGAGACTACGGTATTGAGGGATACGCTGTCAAAATGAACCTTAGTAATGATGATATAGATAAACTAGTAGATAAAATTTTGACACCGGCTGGCCAAGAAAACATAGTTCTAGAATAACCTAGCCCAACTATGCACTGCATCAAACTTATCGATATAAGATTTTATAGTGCTGGTTAGTTAGCATAAATTAAAACGTGAGATTATAATTTGCACATGGTTAAAAAGAAACAAGTTAAAGTAAACAAGAAAAAACAAAACGTCTGGTTCAAAAAGATACGGGGCAGTTATTTGCCAGCTAGTACAACAGGATGGTTAACTTACGTTCCTTTTATAGCTTATCTTTGTTTTGCCTATACAATTGGCGTAAAAGATACCGGCTCTGCCGCATTGGCTATTTTATTTATCATACCAAACTGGGTAGCCGCCGTAGCTGTGATGACGTTTATAGCAGCGCGAAAAAGTTAAAAGAGGAATCATGAAAAGACGAGATCCTGTAAAACAAGCTAAGGTTCACAGCTCTACGACAAAAAGGGCACTTTATGAAAAGAAACGAAAGCTTAAAGTAAAAGAAAACAAGAAACGGTTACTGGCGAAAAAGTTACAGCAATCAGATAACAACGAACAACTTTATTGAATTTGCCCCTGACTTTTTTTAACATTTGCTATTTAGAAAATTAGCTTTTCCAGGGTGTAGCTAGTTGGAAATAATTTCCGTCAGTATCAGCAAAAGTTGCCAGCCAAGTATCGGGGCTATTTTTGGCATCGGGTTGATAAGGTTCTGCAATGACCGTAGCACCTAGTTCGCTAATGCGCTTACATTCATTTTTAAGATCGTCAGTGGTCAGTATAATCATAATACGGGCGGGCATATTATTTTTACCTTGCACTTCACTGTGTGCACCAATCATTAATGTTCCGCCTTCAATATCAAAACCATACCAGTCGCCTTCTTGCCAACCTGGTTCACCAAATATTTTTGTATAAAATTCACCTAGACTTTTTGGATCACTCGATCCCAGCATTACACCTGTTAATTTCATAATAACTCCTTATTACTACTTTTATTATACCAGTCAACTCCCTATATAAATCGGATGATGGTTTAGAACACCTGATTGTCACAAGGAATGGTCTGCTAAATGTATGCCCACATGCATATAATGCCCAAAAAATTACGAATTGCTTGAGGTGGCACAGTTACCTCTTTAGATTGCCTGGGGTCAACAATATACGGTTATCGTAATTATGCTTAATTGTATATAATGAGGTTAAAGTGATGGCTAGAAGTTCTAAAAAAAAGTTAATTGCGCGCAAGCCTTTATGGCTAATACCTATGGGTCTGGTTTGTCTTGGGTTGCTTACGGCGCTTCTGCTCAGGGGCAATGACGTTGCCCTGTTTAACCCAAAGGGACTTATAGCCAGAGAGCAGCTCAGATTGATCATAATTTCGGTTGTACTACTGCTAGAGATTGCAATCCCAACTTTGAGCTTCTTCTTTTTTACTGCCTGGAAATACCGGGAATCTAACGAAAAGGCCACCTACAGTCCCCTTACCCATTATGACAAATCATTAGTATTTTTTATATGGGCTATACCGAGCATTACTATGCTCTTGTTAGCAACTGTTATGTGGCCTGCCGCCCATAAACTTGCCCCGCAAAAACTAATAAATACCGGCCTAAAGCCCCTAACTATTCAAGTTATTGCGATGCGCTGGAAATGGCTCTTTATCTACCCACAGCAAAACATAGCTACTGTAAATTTTGTCCAAATTCCTACCAATGTACCGGTGCAATTTGAATTAACGGCCGACGAAGTACCAATGAGTTCATTTTGGATTCCGCACCTAGGCGGACAGTTATATGCAATGACTGGGCATGTAAACCAGCTGAATCTTATGGCAGATACAACCGGAGATTTTGCGGGCAGTTCGGCCGAAATCAACGGTGCCGGTTTTGCCGGCATGAAATTTACTACACGCGCTAGTTCTATGAAAGATTTTGATCAATGGGTACAAAATGTTAAATCAACTTCTGGTACTCTCGACAGCGCTAGTTATGAAAAGTTACTAGCGCCCAGCGAGAACAATGCTGTCACCTTTTACTCGAAAGCTGGACCAGACATTTATGATACTATGCTTATGAAATACGCGGGCTCTCATAACCAACACAAGGAAAACGAATGAAAGAACTTCTTATAGGTAAATTAAACATGCAGGCGTTGCCCCATGAGTGGTTTACCTTTGGTGGAACGGCTGCTTTCTTGGGTATGGCATTAGCTGTCATATTCATTATCACTCGTTTAAAACGTTGGAAGTGGCTATGGAACGAATGGCTCACTTCAGTTGACCCGAAAAAAATAGGCATTATGTACTTTCTGGTCGGCGGATTTATGCTGCTCCGCGGTGGCCTTGATGCAATTATGATCTGGCTACAGCAAGCACTGTCGTCTGGATCTTCGCACGGATACCTCTCGGCTAACCATTTTCAGCAAATCTTTACCGCACATGGCAATATCATGGTGTTCTTTGTGGCAATGGCCTTTATTTTTGGACTTATAAACTACATTGTGCCGCTGCAAATCGGGGCACGCGACCTGGCATCGCCTTTTTTGAATACACTGGGTTTTTGGCTATTTGTGGCCGGAGTAATAATGGTAAATATGTTCTTTTTATTGGGTGGAGAATACGCAGCGACCGGCTGGTTAGCCGTTGCCCCCTTGTCAGGGTTGCAGTTTAGCCCGGGTGTAGGTGTAGATTATTGGATGTGGAGCCTGCAGATTT
>JAYUBM010000147.1:0-11640 GCA_043740875.1 bacterium
TAGGCGTCTTTCATATGCACAAAGCGTTCTGCCCGCGTGGCGCCCAGCTGACGATGTTGGTTTATTCGCCGCAGGGCAGGTAAGTTAGCTGCGCCAACCTGGCTGGCATAAGCACTGGCCAGTAGTTTGGCGTGGTCATACCCCCGCGCACGTACCCGCGCCGCTGCCGTCGGTACGTATACAACAATGGTCGAGCTTGGCAATTGTGGCGTCACCTGGCACATAAAAGCCGCAATATCATGCGCAGCACTGCGTTTGCCGTTAAACTTAAATTCTTTTACCAGCAGTTTGGCAAAGCCGTCATAAGGATACACCGTATACACCCGGTTAAGGCCTACAGTGGGGCGGCATGACGCACAAACCCGGAAATCCACTGTCTGTTTGAGGCACCGAAAGCAGCGGCTAGGGCAACGCACGCCAAAAGCTGGGCGGCAGGCGCTGCAAACCAATGATCCTTCGGCACCACAAACCAGGCAATCAAACGGGGCTATGGTGCGTAAAAATAATTCTATAAATGACATGTTGTGATAATAGTGTTGTAAATAAGAGACTTAACGGTTGCGCTTGTTCTTGATGCCAAGCTATACTGTCATTAAGATAAAAACGCAAATTGCACAATAGTGCAAGCACCAGCAGAATCATAATGACCAGAGGGGTATAAATAATGGCGCGTAAAACTCGTGATGACGATCTGTTAATGGAAGATGAACTAACCGCTGCTTTCTTGGGCGAAGACGAAACAACAAATATGGGCATGATGCCAGCCGACGACAATAACAACACGGCTTCTACGCCATCAAATGACGACTGGGATGAAGAGGAAACCGTTCCCGGCCAGTTAGCAGTGGATGTATATGAAACCCGTGAGCGGCTTGTGGTGAAGGCGCGGACCGCCGGAGTGAACAAGAATGACCTGGATGTAAGTATTGCCGACAATACGCTTAGTATCCGTGGCACGCTAAGTGCGGGCAACGAAGAAGATGTAGAAAACTACTTTGTGCAAGAATGTTACTGGGGCGAATTCAGCCGCAGCATTGCTTTACCGGTACCAGTAAAAGAAGATGAGATAGAAGCCGTGCTGAAGGACGGTGTGCTGACTATTAGCTTTACCAAGCTAAAGCAAGACACCGTTAAGAAGATCCAGGTTCTTTAATTTAAAACGCTTCGAACATACTAATCCGGACATAATAAACCCGGGCAATTATAAACCGGACATTAACCTATAAAAAACCGCTGCAGCTCGCTAGCGGTTTTTTTTGCTTTTGTTAGTCGCAAATTGCAAGGCTGCTAAAAGAAAACACCCTTCGGGGGAAGGGTGTTAAAGTAACGTAACAATCTGTTACATGAACAAGAGTGAGGCGCCGGCAGTTGTATCAACTGTTACTTTGCCGAGAACAAACTTTACTATAAACTGGGCAAGCGCTACAACCACGAGTCCGATAACTGCGTAAAGAATGGTGTTTTTCGCACCAGTCACGTTGCCACTGTCGCCACCGCTAGTGATGTACTTGAGTCCACCAATTATGATCATGATAACGGCAACGATACCAACAATGAGTGAAAAGATATTAATAACGCTAGTAATAATGCCATTGATTTTAGTATTGGCTTTCGCACCTTCGTCGGTAGCTACACAGGGAGTTGTGCTGAGGTTGGCACCGGCACATAAATTGCCATTAATATCTGCAGCTGCGTAGACGCTAACAGGTACTAAAACTGGTGCGGCGAACAGGGTTACGGCTAATAATGACAGGATTGCTTGTTTTATTCTTTGGATCATTCGGTTTAATTTCCTTTTGTTACTTCTGCTTTTTTATACCATGAAATGTGTGTTTACCGCAAGCGTTTCGTATTATTTATACTGCGTGATTGACCGATTGGACAGAGGCAGTAGGGGCGGCAGCTGCCCGGCCCAGTACAAAATGGACAATAAACTGAGCAAGCAGCACAATCACCAGGCCCACAAGCGCATAAATTATGGTATTTCGGGCACCCGTCACGGCGCCAGAATCACCCTGTGAAGTGACAAATTTAACACCGCCGATAATAATCATAATAACTACCATAATACCGACAGCGAATGAGAAAAGGTTTAGTACTATACTCAGCGTGCTTTCGACCTGGCTATCTTGGTTGGTAGCTGCACAGCCGGATTCGGTTTGACTGACACCATTACAGGCTTGGTTTTTAGCACTTTCGAACAGGGCAAAAGTGGGAGTGGCAACAGCCAAAAAACTAAACGCCACAGCTGCAATAGCCACTGCCCTTATAAATTTATGAACGATTTTTTGCATAACTTTCCGATCCTTCATTTATTACAATCTTTTTAATACGAAGACAACTATGCCTTGGGCTAATACGGCTACAAAAAGTCCTACAATAGCGTAAATAATACGATTTCGTGCATTGGTCACTTTTTGCGGTTCGCCCTGTGACGTTATAAAGTTTATACCCGATAGTATTATAACAATGACCGATAAAATACCAACAACCAGCGACAAACCATTAATAGCCTTAGTCAGCACACCATCGGGGCCATAGAGGGGATTTGAGTTTTTGCTAGAAGCAGCTTCTTGGCACACCGTCGAATCTGAGGGGGCAGTATAGCTGCTGGCATTATTGTCGCTGCAAACGGGCGCTAGAATATCTACTGCAAGAACAGATACAGGCATCAGCAGTGCCACAAAAGTGATTAAAGTGGCTGCAAATTTTGTTCGTAAAGATATTTTCACAGCAGTTAAATCCTACCGATAACAACATTGACTATGATTTCGGCACTTATGGCGACCCCAAGTCCTATAACGGCATAAATAATGCCTCGGCGTGCATCAACTACTTTATCTGGCTCGCCTTTACTCATAATAAAATGAATTGCTTGAACAATTATAATTATGACTGCCACGGCTGCAAATACCGCAAAGACAACACCTAATAAAGTAATGAGCGTATCACGAGTGGCAACAGACGAGGGAAGTGTAGTTAAACAAGAGTTATCTCCACTGTTAGGCGCACAGTTTTTTACTTCTATCTGAGCAATAAATTGTGACAACATATAGTTAAAATCTTCCTGCTATAAAGCTTACTAGGGCAGTAGATACTATTGCAATAACCAAACCAATAATTGCACCTACAACAGTGCTAAGCGCCGCTTTAGTTTTTTCGGGCGAGCCCTGGCTCACTAGATAAAGTGCGCCACCATATATAACGAAGCCAATGGCCGCTAAACCTGCAATACGCAACATGACTTCTATGACTGCAGCTACAATCTTCCAGACATCACTAAGGCCAGAAAGCGTTGGGCGACACTGAGATTTTGCGGTCTCTAGGTCATTATAAGTTTCGCCTTTAAGGTATTTATGCCAAGTAGGAAATCCTAAAAAACTACCGCCACTACAGCTATTTACTACTGAGGCCTCTGTTGAGAGACTATCGCAAGATTTTTCCTCGAAAGGCTGAGTCGAAAATGATATCGCAGCTACAAAACATTTTGTTTTTGCCTGTTCGGTCATTGCAGCATCTTTGCAACTTATAGCTTTAAGAGGTATTGCGGTATCAGCTGATGCAGCATAACAACCGGGAGCAGCGGCTGCAAATACGTTACGAGAAGCCAAGAAAATGCTAACAACGCTCACTAATATACTGAAGACAGCTAATAATGACACTATTCGTTTTATCATTGTATAAACATTCCTCCTGGTACCAAAAAATTGGCGATTGCAAATATAAATATATAAATAAGTAATCCTATAATACTGTTAGTAATCCGGGCCCTTGATTGCGTGATTGCCTGTGGATCACCGCGCGAAGCGCTGTACTGTATGCCCGCTACAATTATTGATCCAATAACTATGAGGCCGACACCCGCACTGAGAAAACGAAATATAGCAAAAGCTATGTCGACAATGGGGTTTAGTTTTCCTGTTAAACCTGTATATTTTGGTCCCAAACAGCCAAAATCAAAACCAGTTGTAACTACATTTCCGTCGCCCTTACCACATTGATATTTTCCATCTTTTTCGGGATTAACGATACCGTCTGAATTTCCTGTCGGGTCTGCTGAGTTTGTAATAGTGCTACAATTTACTTCTTTGGGCAGGCTGAAAATACTCGAAACGTTTAAGATTAAAAAGCACTTACTTTTTGCGTCGGTTGCACTAACAGAATCTGGACATCTGGCCGGGGATGCATCTGTTGACTCACTGCTTGAAGTGGTGTAACAACCTGGCACAGCCACCGCAGATACTGGTTTCGCCATTAAAAATACACCTGACATGATGCCGCTCAAAATTACCAGAACTAGAAGTTTACGGTAAGTCATTTTGTTTTAAGTTTTGTAATATATTCATAACGTTTCCTTTGACAAGCATACCATAATCGTTTACAGCTGAGTATGGTTTTATGAGCACTTTTACAGATAATGTTAACGTCTGTAGGTTATTACAACAATATTATCTTATGCTTTTTTAAATTTATAATTACCGTATGTTTGGTAAACATACACATATTACAACAACCTTATTTATGTTATATTCTTAAGAGGAATGAAGTTGTTCAAAAAAGTTATTTCAGTATTTTTACTGGCTACGATATTACTGTCGGTAGCCTCTTTTAATTTACCAAAATCTACTTTTGCAATTGATAAAAATGATTTAAATGATTTTAATGCCGTAAAGGATTCAGACCCCGCGAGTATCTCTTCTCAAATAAATAACAATCTTACAATAAAATTTTTAGATCCTTACGAGATTGACGTAAAAGTTAACTTACCAAAGCGTGTTTTTCTGCCAGGTAATTACCCTGATTTAACATATACAGACGCGTTATCCGGCATCTATCAACTTGGTAATAGTTGCCATTGGTCAAAAGAGCCCGTTACCGTAAGCATTGGCTCAAGTCGGAGTATAACCATTAATTCAGAGATTGAAAGAGGTTATTTCACTGATGGTGGGTATTTGGGAGGTACATTTGACCGCGTATTAGATCTTGGCACCGCCACAGTAATCGGACCAGCATTCTTCGCCCTTAAAAACTATGGGCCAGTATTAAGTGCAGAAAAACAAAATATTTGTAGCATACCTTCGGCTTCGGCTAGTCAGGCTGAATTGAATGACTGGTTAACTAAACGTCAAAATCAGCTAGACCTGGTAGTGAGCGCCCAAGAAAAAGGAAGAGATACCGCTTATTTAGCAAGCCAAGAATCTACAGGTGACTCTAAGCATTGGCTAAATTTTAACAGTGCTGATGTCGGTGGAACAAACTTTTACGGTATAAATATATCAGATAAAGTTACCAAAAACGCAGAGGCAACGATAGGAATCACACAGTCATATTTTTATTCAGAAGAAGTTATTTATTCAACGGCTGAAGGTACGCCATTTGGATATTGTGAAAAATCCGGAGACGTCCCTCTTAAGCACGTATTTCAAGAATCTGCTGTTGACTGTACGAGTGGGGGTGACCTTATTTATGGAGATAATTGGGATAGCCTAGATAAATCAAAGATATTTAAGTTATTTGACAGCGACGTAACAACGGCGTACAGAGGGGCTGGCGATAAAACTAAGGACAAATTAATTAAAATAGCTGGCCAGAACTCCGCAATCTCTACCGGAAAAAGAACTGGTAAAATCCCTGCACGTACTAACAAAACTGAAGAAGAAAGGGTCCGGTGTGAAACGTCAGGTGGGAGCCTTTCGTGGATACTTTGCCCTATTATCAATGGCTCGCTTGACGCAGCAGCTGCTATTTTTACGGGCTTTATCGAACCTTACTTGAAAGTGAAACCTATAGATATAGACGGTGGATCACAAGTTAACGGCCCTGTTATTGTGGCCTGGCGCGCATTCAGAACAATTGGCAATATTATACTGCTATTTGCCTTACTATTTATTGTGTTTGGTCAGTCAATTGGCGGTGGAATGGTAAGTGCTTACACTGCCAAGAAAACACTGCCCAGAATCCTTATTGCTGCGATTCTTATAAACCTATCTATTTATATTGTTGCTATATTCGCAGACTTATTTAATGTCCTGGGTCAAGGTATGGTTAAACTTATTCTTTCGGCCGTGCATGATAGCAAACAGAGCTTGATCATTAAGCCGAATAATGCATCTGGCGCCGCCGCAGGTACAATTGCACTTTTGGGTTTAGCTACTGGTTTACTATTTGTCTATCTGTCTTCTAAAGGTTCGGGTGCGGTTGGCGGAGGTGGACAAATGATATTATTCCTTTTAGCCTTTGTTGTTATACCAATTGTGCTTGCTGCACTGGCAATATTCGTAACGCTACTTTTGCGCAAAGGCATTTTACTGATGCTAGTTATCATTAGCCCAATTGCAATGGCGTTATTTGCAGTACCAGGCGCAGAAAAATACACAAAAAAATGGTTTGACGCACTACTGAAAACCCTAATGGTTTACCCTATAGTTACCGGCATTTTTGCTATATCCCAGCTTTTAGCAGTTGCGCTTTACGTTGAAAATGGCGGTGGACCTATAGCTTTGATTGGCATTTTAATTGTTACTTTTGCACCACTATTTATGATACCGTTCGCCTTTAAATTGGCAGGCGGCATTATTGGTACTGTCGCAGGAGCTGTTACCTCTGGTCGGGCAAAAATTAATAAAGCCTATGGAAATGACGCAAATAATCCTTACTCGTTACGTAACAAGCTGGGTCGCAGTTCACGGGAACGACTTGGGAAAAGGGCATTACATGGTGGCTACCATCTAAGCCGGACCCTGGCAAGGACTGGTGGTGAAGAGGGTCTAAAATCCCACTACAACGCTAAAGCGGATAAAGCAGCTAAAAGGCTTGGATCTTCTCCACTTCCACCGGGTGCCAAAGCAACTCGTGCCACCAGAACTAATTTTGCAAGTGATCCATCATTAGTAGATGCAACAAATGAGGCTGAGGCAGGCGGACACGCTTATACAGCAGCTATTGCGGAAGGAAGCACAGTAGATCAGGCCAATGCAGCAAGATTAGCAGCAGGTACTGCATTTGTTGGGTTGGGCGGACATAATGCGGCGGCGGCGCGTGCAGCAGGAAGAGCCGCCGGAAGTGCGACAGCGGGTAGGGAAGTTGCGGCTGGTGCAAATGCAGCTGCATCGTACAGAGATGCAAGAGTCCGAGGGGGCTTTTCGGGCGAAGCAGCAACAGTAGCCGCAACTTATGCTGGCCGTGCGACTAGCGATGGGCTTAATAGCGGTGACGCAGCACGTGAGGGGTACCTGTCCGGCAAAGCTTATCACGATAACGCAGCTGGCGGAGTTGCAGCCCAAAACAGCGCTGCAAGCGCCACCCAGAGTGCCTTACGAGGATCTACAAAAGTTGATCCATCACACTCAGACTATCGTGCTCCAGCTAATGATGCTGCTGCTGAAGCAGCCGGTAAATATGCAGGTCGAGCTAGAAGTGTAGGCAGTGACGTAAGCACTGCTGCTAGGGCGGGTGATGCTGCTGCCGTTCAGTACAGTGCTCATGAAGGTGCTCGCTACACTGCTGCTGCATCGGATGCAGCAGCGAGTGGAGCTGCAAGGGCCGTTGAAGCTGGAAAGACAGATAAAACTATTATCCGAAATACCGCACAAGCAGCCGCACAAACACATAATCGTTATGCTACTGATCCGGCCCATAAAAGAGATGCAGCCGTATTGGCAGCACAAGATGCAATTATTGGCGGAAAATCGCGAGCAGAGGCCGATGTACAAGCCCAGATTACACATGATGCAACACCTTAAAATAATTATTAATACTCCTGTTTTAAGGTCCTTGATATTTCTCAACAATTATTTTATAAATGTTGACATACTTACACCAAAATGCTATGTTTAAAGCATGGAAATATCTGGAAATCAATCTGGGGATGAGTACAAGTCAAAGGCTGATACTGTAGTCGAAACTGAAGATGATTCAAACGAGGCATCGCTCGAGAAGACGGCAGTAATTGTTGCACCTGAACCGGTAAGAATTTCTGCTGAGTCCCTCTTAAACCAGATATTAGGTGAACCGAGTGAAGTTACTTTAGGTGAACCTGCTGAACCTGCTTTATTTAAAAGTGAAGCTGATACGCTAACTTTAGAAGACAAAGATACAAGGCCAAATGCTAAAGTATTAAAATTCCCGTCTGCCCCTACAACAACGACAGAACCACTCACGCATGAATCAGAAAATGTAGAGCCTAGTGTAGTAGATAGACAAATCAAAGCTAGTAGTCAAGAGGCAACTAATGATGGTGATGTTGACGACAGTGAAGTACCAGAACATAGTGCCGAGGTAGTCAGTTTAGATGCAGCCCGCGCCACTCATGAAGCTGCACGAGATAGGCAGGATAACGTGGATCGCGAAAGCTTAGTACTGCCTGACTTACAGTCAGACAACAAAGATTTGGTGACTCAGGATGATGCTGATGATAATTCAGAAAGTATTAGCAGTACATTACATTCAGAAGAGCATATTGACGAAAACTCACTTGTTGAGACTAGTGAAGCTGCCCCCAATGTTGCCGATACCAAAGTAGATTCTCCGGCTATATTAGAATCTGATGAAGATGATGCCAGTGCAACCGCAACCGTACTACCCTTTAAAAAACGGGCTAAAAATTTGGACCCAGACACAGCCATAGTTGAGCCAGCCACAGTAAGTGCCGAAGGCAGCATCTCCACCAACGACCTAAAAACTAGCGAGACACTTACAGATGAAGGTAAACTAAATAGTGTCATACAGCTACCCCGTGATCCCCGTAAAATAGCCGAAGAACGGCTTGCAAGCGGCCAAATAACGCCCGAACAGTTTAGGGTTATTGATGCGCAACTGACCCTTTCAGAAATAGGAAGACGCGGAGGTGGAAACGGCGGTGAAGGAGGCGGACCACCTAAAGAAAGAACTCCACAAGAAATAGAATTAGAGCGCTTAAGAGGCAAAATACCTGTGCCTTCGTACTTTATTACCGACAGCAACAGCGACCAGACGAATAGGGCCGGTATGGAAAAACTAAAGCACGGTAGTATGAATAAAAAAGAAATACCCAAGATACTCCGTGTTCAAGAGCGCTTAGCTGCTGCACTCTATAACTTTCTTGGATTTTTCTTTAACCTAGAGGAAATGATAGCCGCTGAAAATAAGCACCAACAAGAACATATCCGTTCGATTGTAGACACGGGACCAGATGATAATGAGAGGTGGGTGTTTGCACTGCCCGATGCCGGTGGCGTTTACCGGGATTATAATGGTAAACGAGTGAGCGCTGCGATCGTAAGGCGCCAGCAACACCATGCCATGGAAAACCCATCTATTTTCCAGGCGCTTTGTGCATACGAAATTTCTAAGCGTGAAGAGACTGAACAGCCCGCACTATGGCTGCAGATGATGGAAATGATGGAACATCATCATTACAGTAAAACTGCTATGACTGGCGTTATTGTCGGTTTGCAATTTATGAACAAATCTATGTATCTTGCCTATAAGCATACAGGTTTCGATAAAGATGCCCATGGACATATGAATTTTAAGACAACAGAATTGAAACTAGAAGAAGGCGATCAGGAATATAACGAGGTATGGCCTGACGGTAAAAAGCGATATCCCGAAGGTATTAAAAAGATTTATGCAGTAAATCTCCGGTCTTATGCCCATGAACTTGCTGAAAAGTTTAACTCTTACCAATACGCTTTTCGACCTGCAGATATAGCAATTGCATATGACATTACCCGTAAAGCACTACGAGATTCTCGCGAATGCCTAATGAAAGGCGACATTAAATCAGAGAAATTCCAGGAAGCGCAATATTTCTTGAGTCGAATGCGTCAAGCTATTGAAGGCAGCCGCTACAATACAGCTGTCGGTGAAGACGGCGGAGTAGACCCAGGAGGACTTCAGGCTCAGATGGAGCGACAGCAAGCAGCTGCACTAGAACAATCACCAACCGGAGGCCCGGTTAGACGAACAGCAAAAGCACCGGCACGTATGTCCGGCCCTGCAGTTTCTATGAAACTATGGGAGCTCCTGGCCGTAGAAACCGATAAAGCTGGCGAAGAATTCTTCCCGATTACTCAGATAAAAATTTCGGACTATGAAATTGGTCAAGGGAGCCATGACCACATTGATAATAATGTCAGGCGCGCAATGGAACATAGAGAAGCAGCCTAATACTATCCGTTAAAGCTTTATAGTTTAACGCTTGTCCTTTATACTGAGTATTGATATGGCAGTGTACAAGATACCTCAAGATGTTGAGGCCGATGATAAATTTGTGGGACCGCTTAGTTTTAAGCAGTTTATTTATATTGGTGTGGCTGTTATAGCATCATATTTAACTTTTTTGTCGCTTACCAAAGGTTTCTGGCCCGCTATTTTTGTTTTTGCTCCGGTGATTATTGTTGGGGGATTTTTGGGCTTCCCGTGGGGGCGCGAACAACCAACCGAAATTTGGTTGGCAGCACGTATCCGCTTTTTTTTGAAACCCCGAGTGCGCATCTGGAACCAAGCCGGTCTGATAGAGCTGGTTACCATTACCGCACCAAAGCACGTCATTCATAACTATACGAATGGCTTAAGTCAGAATGAGGTGTCCAACCGCTTAACGGGTTTAGCAGATTTGCTAGACAGTCGAGGGTGGGCAGTAAAAAACGTGGCTGCAAACGAGTATAGTAACCCTATCCAAATGCAAAATATTAATCAAAACGAGGACCGCCTGCTTGGCTTATCAAGTTTGCCTCAGGAAGTAAGCGAAGTAATGCCAGCAGAGGATGTGTTAGACGAAAAAAGCAGCCCAACCGCCCAAAATTTTGATGCTCTAATTAAAACTTCAGAACAAAAGCATCGTCAAGAGCTTATAGATAACCTAAACCAACTGCGAAACCCAGTCTCATTAGCACCGCCGACAGAAGTATTCGAAGACAAAAGTGCTGACTTTTGGCATATGCAGTCGAATAAGCCTGCACACGAAACTAGCGTAAAAGAAAGTCATAAAGTGTCGGCTAAAAAACCACAAGCAGACCCACAACTTCCGGAAGAACCTGCATTGACCACTTTTCAATCGGCTCAAGTGGTAGCCCCTCATTTGGCTCCAGTGGCAACCATAGGTTCTGCGGTTGTCATCGGTGAGGACGAACAAGCCATATTAAACAAAATTCATAAAATTCATGATCAATCGAGCCACCAATATGGTCACCTTAAAACTCTGCAGCCTATAAGTGATCAGGCCGTAATTGATCCAGTTGTAATGGCGCCCGCAGTACCGATTTTGCCGCCACCACCTGTACCGATTGTACCGGCCATAGCCGTGACACCCCCAGTCGATGCTGATATACTTAAGCTTGCAGGAAATGATGATTTAAACGTGGCAACACTAGCCCGACAAGCCGAAAAATCAGCTAAAAAGCATAAGGCTGATGGTGAAGTAACAATATCTCTTCGATAAGTTTTAATATGAGTGGTGGGTACAAACAAATATGAATCCTAATAATCAATTTATACCAGGCAGCGTACAGGGGCCTGCCATACAAGGCTATGGCGCACCGGTTCAGCCCAGTGTAATTGGCCCGCAACAAACACCGGCCAGCAAGTCTACAAACCCCAACAGTACACAAAATAGTTTGCAGATAGCCGAAATTCGTGACGGCATCGTTATTATGAGCG
>JAYUBM010000148.1:0-3622 GCA_043740875.1 bacterium
TAATTATGGGTAGAACTTAAAATTATGTCGATTATATTTACAATCATTATCCTGCTGCTCATCGTCCTATCGGTCGGTGGACTAATTGTGTATATGCACACGCGCAAGCTGCTTCGTGAGCAGAAAAACTTCGAACGTGGCCTAAAGATGGTGCCGCTGCTTATACATTTGCCACCGACCAGCGACGATACCGATATTGGCCAGCGTGATGCCCGTGATGTCACCGACGAAACCATTAGCAAAGCCCAGATTATGTACAACATCATTGCCAGCACTGTGCAAAAGGGCTTTAAGAGTAAATTTTACGGCCAACGCCACTTTGCCTTTGAGATTGTCGGCAGCAAGGGCTTCGTGCACTTTTACGCAGCCGTTCCGGTGGCTTTGGTAGACGTAGTGCAGCAGGCCGTAGTCAGCGCTTACCCAACGGCCCGGCTCGAAGAAGTTGCCGAACACAATATTTTTAGCCCTGTTGGTAAAATAAGCGCTACCATTGGTGGTGAGCTGACCCTGAAAGAAAACTACGCCTATCCAATTGCCACCTACCAAGACCTCAAACGTGACGCCATGCAGTCTATATTGAACGCACTTTCTACCCTAGAAAAAGAAGACGGCGCCGGTATCCAGATCTTGCTTCGCCCAGCACATTCGTCATGGCGCAAAAACGTCTTGGCAGTTGCCACTAAAAAGCGCAAAGGCAAAGAAAAGAAAAAGGGCGCTGAAGCCCTGGGCTGGTGGGTAAAGCAGTTGGCAACGGCCGTTGTGAAGCCGCCTGAGGATAAAGATCATAAGAAAAGTGAAGAACATAGCTTGTCGAACGTCGATCAAGAACTGGTTGGTGCCATGGAAGACAAGACCCGTTACGCCGGCTACGAGGTGCTGATACGCGTGGTCGCATCTTCTAATATTAGCGCCCGTGCTCAGGCCGTACTCAGTAATATAGTGGCAACGTTTTCGCTGTTTGATGCCCCTGGCCGCAACGGTTTTAAGTATAGTAGCGCCAAAGATATCGATTCGTTTGTGACGGCCTATATCATGCGGTTTTTCCCGCAGGAAAATTTAAAAAGTGTCTTAAACAGCGTCGAGCTTGCCAGCATTTTTCACTTTCCTGACCAGACTAACGTGCCAACTTCGCAACTAGAGCGCCAGGCCAGTAAGCAGGTGGACGGGCCGCGTAATGTGCCCGACGAAGGCTTGCTGCTTGGGTATAACGTGTTCCGTGGTGCCAAAAAAGCCATACGGCTGGCGACGGGTGACCGGGCGCGTCATATGTATGTTGTGGGCCAAACTGGTACGGGTAAGTCAACCTTTTTAGAAAATCTTGCCCTGCAAGACATGCTCGCAGGTGAGGGCTTTGCCTTTATTGATCCGCACGGTGATACGGCCGAAAAGCTACTGAGCATGGTGCCCAAAGAACGTACCGAGGACGTTATTTATTTCTGCCCAGCCGATATGGATTATCCGATTGGCCTCAACTTGTTTGAATTCCATAGCCCCGAACAAAAAGACTTTTTGATCCAGGAAGCCATAAATATGCTGTATAAACTATACGATCCACAGCACCAGGGAATTATTGGGCCGCGTTATGAGCACTGGTTTAGAAACGCCGCGCTCACCATTATGGCCGACCCGGCAGGGGCAACTTTTATCGATATTCCAAAGGTATTCACCGACAATAAATACGCCAAGCAAAAGCTGGAATTTGTGAAAGACCAAACGGTGTTAGATTTTTGGAATAAAGAAATGGCCAGTACCAGTGACTACCACAAAAGTGAAGTGCTGGGGTGGTTTGTCAGTAAGTTCGGTGCCTTTTTAAGTAATGAAATGATGCGTAATATTATCGGCCAAACCAAGAGCT
The DNA here is from genome assembly GCA_043740875.1 of bacterium. Taxonomy (GTDB): domain Bacteria; phylum Patescibacteriota; class Saccharimonadia; order Saccharimonadales; family SZUA-47; genus JBBQVE01. The sequence goes on from JAYUBM010000148.1 coordinate 1,856, forward strand.
CGTTTAACTTGCGTGAAATTATGGACAACAAAAAGATTTTGCTCGTAAACCTAAGCAAGGGCCGTACGGGTGAGCTTAACAGCAAACTTTTGGGTATGATTTTTGTCATGAAATTTCAGGCTGCCGCCATGAGCCGGGCCAGTGTGCCAGAAAGTGAACGGACCGACTTTGCACTGTATGTTGATGAGTTCCAGAACTTTAGCACCGACAGCTTTGCGACTATCATGTCAGAAGCCCGAAAGTACCACTTAAACTTAATTGTAGCCAACCAATTTACGACGCAGCTGAGTGAAGAAATCCGCGACGCAGTGTTTGGTAATATGGGTACGATTATTGCCTTCCGCATCGGCCAAAACGACGTAGAGTCGCTAAGCAAATACTTCCAGCCATTATTTGATGGTGACGATTTGCTGCGCGTACCTAACTATAATGCCGTTGTCCGTACGCTGATTGGCGGCGTGCCAACACAGCCGTTTAGTATGACCGGGTTACCGCCACTGGGTACGCCAAATGCTGGCCTGGGTGACGCCCTAAAGCAGCTTTCGGCTGCCAAATATGGCCGTCCAAAATCGGTCGTCGAAACCGAAATTTTTGCCCGGCTTGCAACGCATGAAGATACCAAACCAGCAGGCTTACCTGGTGCCGCTGGTTTTGGTGTCGCACCAACACCACCACGTCCGCCAGCTCCGAAACCGGCCGGATCATTTTTGGATGATTGGCTTACTAAAAAACAGACCAATAGCTTTAAGGCACCGAGTTCGCCGTTCCAGCCACCGGTAGTGCCTGCAGCTGCCACAAATGCACTGCAGCCGCAACCAGCCTCACCTTTGCAACAATTGCCACCAGCCACCGCAGTACAAATACCGCCTGCGCCAGTCGCACAGCCCTTGCAGCCAGCCCCAGCTGCCCAACTCGAACCTTTTATTGCTGCGCCAATTGCCGCTGCCCAGCCAGCCCCACAACCGCCAAGTCTGCCTATTGTTACAACGCCCGCTCCTACCCAAGTAACCGAAGCGGCTATTCCTGTCCCGGCCATATCCGAACACAAAGAAAGTAAGCTTGATCAGCTAGAAGGCGTGCTGCACCTGCGGCCACACCCAAAGCCAAAGCCGCAAACAATTGATGAAGTCTTGTCAAAGTCGAGCGAAATTACTATCGACGAGAGTGGCCAGTTTAGCCACCAGTAAGGACTGATTTTTATACTCAGTCTTTCGTCCCGGTCCGCACTATTTTAAAAAATCAGTATGCTTGTGCTTGCATAGCAAGAGATAGGACATTGCCATCTGATGACATGCCATGCTCGGATTTTAGTGGCGATAGTACGATGCTACGGCATTCTAATCACTGGATGGTAAATACGTTTGGTTGTAGAAGTCATGCTTCTACGAGAGGTATTGTTGATGCTAAACTAGGATTTTTTGCGGATGACGGTGCGCAGGACGAGTTCGACGATCATACCGGCAGCAAAACCGCCAACGAACAACATGCCGAAGATAAGGTAGTTATAGTGGTACCCATAATGTTTGGTGACGTACAAAAGTATGGCACTGCCAAGTACGGCAAACAGGCCACCACCCAGTATTCCCGATGGGCGGGCAACCGTGGCACCAGCCACCTCACTGACTCTTTCTATAACCGGCTGATGTATGACTTTACTCAGTGCTTTTGACGGCGCACCCATATGGCGGCGGGCGTTGTTGAGGCTGCGGTTAAAGGTCATCTTTTTTAGCTCGCGGCTGAAATATGTAGCAGCAGGGGCTTTGTTAG
>JAYUBM010000149.1:0-11494 GCA_043740875.1 bacterium
TGCGAAGACGAATATTTTGAAGTTTTACAGTTAGCCCTAGAGGCATTAAATAACGCTGATATACCAGAAAGTCTGGTTTGGTTGTGGTTTGGGGTGCATTTACTGCACATTTCTGGACATGCCATTAATGTTGTTACCGGTGCCGACGGTTCGCCCATGCACCCCCAAGACCAGTTTTTATTTGATTACGAAAACATGGCATTTTTTCCACACGCAAACGGGGAATTTAGCAGTCGGCATATAAAACTTATCAGACTCAGCCAAACAGCCAACCCAGTTAAACTTTTGCAAATACATGATGTCAATACAATCGCCTCAGAGCTATTGAATCTTATTACAGACTGCATAAAATATGGCACACACTAGCAAAAAATCTAATATTGCCATTTTGACAATTATATTTTTAAAGAAGTAACAAAGACATAAATGTAGTAAAAGTATATAAGCATTAACTTTATATTGACATAAGCGCTATTATGATGTACATTAAGCATATGGATACATTCAAACAAACAGTCAACGCAGGACAAATAAATGTCATGGAAATCGAATCTTTGCCGCGAAGCATCGAAGTACGCTTAGGTAGTTTGGCAACCGCTCAAGCAGTTTCAGCCTAAAACCTCAGTGCTACAAAAAGTCCCAATCCCAAGGGACTTTTTTAATTATTAATCTATCATCTGCACCCCTTAATAAAAGGCAGCAGGTAAGGTATACTTAGGCAGATGAGTGAAGTTACCTTAGAAGATATAGTAAGTCTGTGTAAGCGGCGTGGCTTTATTTACCAAGGCTCCGAAATTTACGGGGGGCTAAGTGGGACATGGGATTATGGTCCATTAGGGGTGACACTTAAGAAAAACATCATGAACGTTTGGTGGAAAATGTTTGTAGATGACCGCGATGATATGTTTGGCGTAGATGCAGCAATCCTTATGAATCAAAAAGTGTGGCAGGCAAGTGGTCACGTTGATACTTTTACCGATCCATTAGTTGAGTGCAATAACTGCAAGGCACGTTTTCGCGAAGATCAAATTGATACTAATAAGTGCCCAAACTGTAACAAAACGGGTACATTCGGTGAAACAAGACAGTTTAATATGATGTTCAGAACGCATATTGGGCCTATTGAAGAAAAGATTATTGCTAGTAGTGCAACTCTAACAACGAAAGGTTTAACTAAAGAAAAAGGTACTACAGTTAAATACGATGCGGCGTATGACGCATCACTTGTTTACCTTCGTCCTGAAACTGCTCAAGGTATATTCATTAATTATAAGAATGTTATCGATAGTTTTTACCCAGATATACCATTTGGTTTAGCGCAGCAAGGTAAAGCTTTTCGCAATGAAATTAGCCCGCGGGACTTTATCTTTCGTAGCCGTGAATTTGAACAAATGGAAATTGAGTATTTTGTGCAACCAGATAAGTGGGAAGAGTCTTTCGAGGCTTACCGTAAAGCAACACATGAATGGTGTAATGCCCTAGGTTTACCAGTGGGCAATGTTCATGAACTTGAAGTTGAAGAAAGTGACCGCGCACACTACAGCAAACGAACCATAGACTTCGAATTTGATTTTCCCCACGGTCGGAAGGAACTTTCTGGTCTAGCGTACCGTACTGATTTTGATTTACGTAATATAGAGCGCGTAAGCGGTAAAAGCATGGAATATACTATTAAAGGGACTAATGAGAAGTTTGTACCACACGTGATAGAGCCAAGTTTTGGTGTCGAACGCGCAATAATGGCGGTAATCACCAGTGCCTATACTATTGATAAGGTAAATGGTGAAAAACGTATTTTCTTAAAACTTCCAATACATCTTGCACCCGTTAAGTACTGCGTGTCACCACTTCTCAAAAACAAGTCAGATCTTGTTGCTAAAGCCCGCGAAGTTTACGCAATGCTCAAAAAGAAACACGGCGCAGTAATGTGGGACGATAATGGCAACATTGGTAAACGCTATCGCCGCCAAGACGAAATCGGTACACCGTACTGTATAGTTATTGACTTTGACACGCTTGTTGATGACACAGTAACAATTCGTGACCGCGATACTACCGAACAAAAACGGGTACTTATTAGTGAAATCGTCTAGCCACAAATCAAAAAAATATGGCAGAAATGAACATGAAAAAGCTTACAATTCCACAAGACATTTTTAAGCGTATCGCCACTGAATTTGGTACGCCAATTCATGTATATGATGAGGCTGGTATACGTGCAACAGCAAAAGAATTGAAGAGTGCTTTTACGTGGGCAAATAATTATAAAAATTATTTTGCCGTTAAGGCTACGCCTAACCCAAATATATTAAAAGTTTTAGCAAGCGAGGGTATGGGATTTGATTGCTCGACTGGTACCGAGCTTGTAACTATGCAAAAAATGGGTGTATCAGGTGATGACATTTTCTTTACGTCAAATAATGTTGCCATGGAAGATTTTGAACTTGCTATTAAGCTTGGTGCAACAGTTAATTTAGACGACCCAACGCAAGCCGAGGTGTTTGCAGGACTTATTAAAGATACAGGCTATGGCCGAGTGTCTTGCAGATACACCCCTAAAACTCTTAAGGGTGGCGGCAATGATATTATTGGATCACCCAAAGAAGCCAAGTATGGCATGTCACTTGAAAACTTAACAAAGATGTATATGCTATTTAAAAGCTTGAACGTAACTTCATTTGGTTTACATGCAATGGTTGTTTCGAATGAACTTGATGCTACAAACTTTGGCGATACTGCACGGTTGATTCGTGAAGCTGTTGAATATGTAGAATCAAAGGCCGGAATAAAGCTCGATTTCATAAATCTCGGTGGTGGATTTGGGGTAAATTATAGCCCCTACCAGCAAAAATTAGCTATAAATGAGGTGTCTCAAAAAATTAAAGTCGAACTGGGCGATTTAGCTCATCGTTTGCAAGTAGTAACCGAAAACGGCCGCTATGTTACGGGTCCGCACGGATATTTATTAACACGAGCAAGATATGTCATGCAAAAATATAAAACGTATGTTGGCGTAGACGCATCGATGCACAATTTAATGCGTCCTGCTATGTACGGTTCGTACCACCATATTTCGGTTCTGGGTGGCGACTTTAATGATATGAGTACTTACGATATTGTTGGATCCCTTTGTGAAAATAATGATAAGTTTGCAATTAACCGCAAACTACCTCACGTTGCACAAAATGACTTGCTTGTTATTCACGATACAGGGGCGCATGGACATGCGATGGGTTTTAATTATAATGGAATGTTACGATCTGCCGAAGTATTGTATAAAACCGATGGAACCTTAAAGTTAATACGACGCGCAGAATCATTAGATGATTACTTTGCAACAGTCGTTTGAAAATTCCGCTACAATTCGTAACTCATTAATAATTATTTAACAATAATGTTGTGCTATTATTTATTAAATGGCAAATAGCAATATAACCACACCTGAAGGTATTGACCAGCAGCTGCAGCTTTAAGAGCACAGATTGATGAGATTGATATTGTCTTAACTTCGGCATACGCACGAAGGATGGTTCTTGCTCGGTTAATATCAGTTGAAAAGCAAGGTATGAGTGCTGACATAATTCAGCCAGTACGTCATGAAGAGGTAAGAACAACAAGAACGGAGTGGTTAGAACAACAAGGTGTAGACTCTGAAACTGCTGCTAATTTTGTAGAATTTTTGCTTAGTAGCAGTGTTGGAGTTCAAAAAGTACCAGTGGCTTTTACACCAGCATCTGTACAATCACCGGAACAACTTTCGCAAAGACTTACCATGGCATGGTAAGCTGGCCCTGTATCTTTGATTTAAACCTTATATAATTAATTCAACAAGCTTGTGTATAAATCGCTATTTTATGTTAATTTTATTTAGTGAGTCGAACAATCGAAATTGGGCCCCCATCAATCCATGACTTTGTTGCTTTGCAAGAAAGTATATTGGATATTTCAACGCACCCTGATGCTGAAGTACAGGGCAACGATACGTTATTAAAAGTTAAAGCGAGCTGTTTGGCAGCCGAAGGGATACTTGATCCGGAAATTGCAGATATTTGTGATATCACATGTTCATTTACGGGAATTCTGCGTTTTTTAGGTTCTACCGAACGACTTTCGCTTATATCAAAAGAGGGGTATTTACAACCGCTCAGCTTGACGAAATCACGGGCGGCACATTTGTCTTGGCATCAATATTTGGGTGTGGCTTAACGGTAAGTTCAGGCGACTGCAAATCATTACTCGATTGGCTCGGCGTTTTTCAGCAACAAGCGTTGTAAAATAATTATGTATAGGCTTGATCATAATTCTTAAATTAATGATGTACATAAAACTCAGTTAATATACGCGTCCTATGCAATAATCAGACTGTATGAGTAACTTACTATTGCCGCAGCTGTATTTGCCAGCTACCGATCCCGAACTGCGCGGTTTTAGCTATCGGCTTGATTCAATCAGGAATCGTTTAACAGGTAATTTTGCCGAACATCAGGGTTTAGATCTTAACATTCAAGTAAATTTTGGTGAGGGTGACGCAGGTAATATTTGTTTAAATTATGAACCCGAGGAAGATATTGATATTTATAACCTTTGCATCAGTAGAGTAGTTCCAATAGATAATAGAATGTCGCCCGAAATAGCCAAAAGTCTATTAAATAATACCTATACTGGGTTTGATCAGTTGGAAGATCCTGACGTGTCTGACGAGGCTATGCTTGCAGCAATTTTAACAGCTCATGGCGATACTGATAATGGCGATGAATGTGATAATGACGAAGACGAATATGGGCCAGAAGGGTACATAGAGCATGATAAACGCTTACAAATTGTTCGGTGTAGACGCGCTATATTTGCCCAGATAACATACGAATTAAAGATACTAGATATTGATAAGGAAGAGGTTAACACCGTGACTGGCTTTAACGGCGATAAACCTGTCAAAGATAATAAAAAAGAAATGTTTGATTTGGAACAGTTAGTCACGAAGGGTGAACGAGTTATCTATACCGATTTAGAAGAAGCACTTTTAGTATTTGCTACACCAGCCGATTTGATAATATGCACCTTGGGGCTTATACGCACCGGCTTATTAGACAAGCGTACCTCCGCGTATCCAGGCTCAAAAGAGTATATGAAACATTTTGCGGGTTTGCCAATTAACTTGTTTGTTTAAAGTATATTTAATTTTACAGCAGACGTGTAATCATGTATCAGGTAGACTATACTAAAGCCTTAAAACATACACGGAGACATAATTTTGGATGAATCTAATGAATATAATGCCCCGCACACAGTGCCCGATACAGTCGATATGCCCGTCGAACTTGTCAATGAATTGCCAAAAGATATTTTAACCGAACGGTATGCCCAAAATACAAATTACGAAGAAACAGACATATTTTTGTGGGCCAATAATTTGGTGCAATATATAGACGTACTACAGATTGAGTTATACTTATTTAGCAAAAACTTTGTTCCTTTCAAGCTTAAATTGGGTGGGGAAGTTGCTAAGCAACTTCGGCCACTTTTCCTTGATCAAATCGTAGAATTTGTATTAGACGGCGTCGAAAAGGGTTTGACAATACGTGGCTTTGAAGAGGCCGAAAAAGAAGAAAACGTGTTACAGCGAACACAGATAAAAAATGTCGATAAGCTTGTGGAACTGTTGAATTGGCTCAAACATGAACAAGCTAGCATAGAAGTATTTAAAGATGAAGACCATGACTTAAAGCGCATGAAAGGTGTTGTAGCCGTGTGCAGCCACAAAGATATGGGTGCGCCATTCTTTTTGATCAAGACCTTGCCGACGTCACAGATTATGAAGGGCTATACATCATGGATGCTTAAAGACGGCGTCTTTAAGCCATTCGACACTTTGTCGGCTATAAAAATACCGGCAGAAAATCAGCTGCTGGCAGTCGGCCAAGATTTGTTTGTATTTAACCAGGCTAAGCTAAAATCACTATTTGGTTATGATGCAAAGGCGGCCAGTATCGCCACAAAAAAAGTTGCCGAAATCGAAGCCAACTTTAAACTTAGTTTTGCCGAAGGTATTGGGCTGCAGTCACTCATTAAAGGCAAGGCTGCCACAATTCGTAAGCTTCAAGATATAGAACCTAGTTTAGTAAAACAAGCTGCGTTAGTTGATCATGCTGAAGAAATCGGTGTTGATCTAATGACCGACGGTAACGGGGCTATTATTATCATGGACGAAAAAGATTTGACGAAATTTGTAAATCTTTTAAATGACGATTATATGGAATCACCGATGACCGGACTGCGTTATGAAATTATTAAAAAACGCGAACTAAAACCACCGAACGATGACGTTATGCTTAAGGAAGCGTTGTAGCATAAATAAGTTTGAAAAGTGTTAAAATAAACAGAATGATTGTGTATTATACCGACGGCAGCTGTGATCCAAACCCTGGTACAGGGGGCTTTGCTGTTATCCGTGATATGAAACCAGAAGTACTTGGCGGTGAGCATAATACTACCAATATCCGCATGGAAGGTTTTGCTATTATTGCCGCATTAAAGAATTCGAATGGCGAAAAATGTGAGGTATATAGTGACAGTGAATTTTGGATTAATGTCATTACTAAATGGTCTATTTCTTGGGAAGCAAACGGCTGGAAGAAAAAAGGCGGGGAAATTAAAAACCTCGATATTGTTAAGGAAATTTGTCCGTTATACCGTAGTTCAAAAGCAGTATTAGTGTGGGTGCGCGGGCACAACAATGATCCCGGCAACGAAATGGCTGATCAATATGCCAACGAGGCTCGTCAGCTTCAGTTACTAAAAAGCACCGACATCAAAAACTAAAGATTTTTGACATTGTATTTGGCCCTAGATTATCGAAAGACTCTGTTTTTAAAAATGTGGGGAACACATTGTTGCTAGGAGCATCGATAAAGTCAATTTCGGCAATTTCCACCTGTCCATGGGTTGTTGCCGCTAAATCAACCCTCATAAAATCATCGGCATTCGTCACATGAAAAAAGAATTCTAAGGATTCAACATCGCCGTTAATAAACTGATGAATATAAAGTAAGTTGCCAATAACTGGCATAACGCCGGTTTCTTCGATCACCTCACGGGTCAGGGCAGGCAGCAGTGGTTCGCCGCTGTCGATGCCACCACCAACTGTGCACCAAAACTCACCCGTAACTGCTGCATTATACGGCTTTAACTTTACGCACAGCAGTTTGCCCGCTTTCACAATTACAGCCCGCACGGTAACACGTCTTTTCATGCGCTTAGTATAGCTTACCCTGAGATTATGCAACACGTATTTTCGCCGAAGAAAGCCAGTAATTTTAAACGGCGTCTAATATTATATAAAGGTAAAGCCATCAATATCAATTACGGCGCGTTCTCCTAATGTATCCAGTATTTCTGGTAACAAGTCTCGGTTACTTTCGAGCTGTACATTCGATAGTGCTAAGCCTGGTGCCCAACGGAAGGCGCCGTTACTATCCATGCCAGTACATGAGGCCCATGGTACTGGTACTTTGAAACCAATAAGTGTGTTTTCTGGGGCAAAGGTTGTCACTCCATCAGCCATATCTTTATCGCAAAGTACAATACAACTTTTCGGTAAGATAAGTCCTCCTGTTAGGCGTTGCCAGCGGTTTTGTGTATGATCATGGACTTGTTCGATCGTTATGCCTTCTTCACGTACCTCATCAAAATAAATAGCATGTTTGATTACAGCAAGCGTTTTATCATCTATAAGATCACGTACTTCTTTATCTGCTTTGGATCCAAACAAGCCTTCTTCATAACGGCTTTTACGGGCATAACCGACGTTCGAATGTACAAAAGGCTCCAACCCGCCGATCGTATCAAATAATTTACCACCAAATGGGGCTGCACCGTTTAAGATTCCTATGTATAAATTACTTTTATCTAGCTGGCCCGGTACAGTACGGGCTAAAATATTGGCATGTTCTACCTGGGCCATTTCATGCGTTCGCTCTTTTACTTCGCCTGGAGTAAAGAGCATTGCCGCTAGACCTAGTTGGTGGGCCAATCGAATTTTTTCTTGCGTTACCTCAGGTGCTTCGCCTACCAGATCTCGCCAGTCGCGGGGTACGCGCAGTTGTTCAAGCTCAAATGCCTCAAAACCAACAATATCACCATTTACAAGCGTCATTTCTTTAAGCGTAAACGCATACGTTATAATTCGCAACAACTTTTATTAATTGCACAACAATTTTTTGGAGTATATTTGAAGAATTTTCAAGTTTATTTTTATACGTGCCCCACAGCTAATTTAAACCACGAATGTCGCTTATCATGGTATTCTGGATACTAGATGAAAGACCACCCAAATATGTTAATTTCTTTTGTAGTACCAATGTTTAACGAAGCAAATGGCGTTCAACAGTTTCATGCACAACTTAAAGCTGCTATCACGGGTTGCTGGCAGCATAAATTTGAAATTATTTATATTAACGACGGCAGTACGGATACAACGGGCGAAGAAGTACGGGCACTAGCAGCAAATGATGGCTGCATTAAGTTAATTCAGTTGTCACGTAACTTTGGGAAAGAAAACGCGCTCACCGCCGGTATAGCGGCCGCAAAAGGCGATGCCATAATAACCCTGGACGGCGATGGGCAACACCCCGTTGACGAAATAGGTACTTTTATAAAAGCGTGGCAAGATGGCGCGCAGGTAGTAGTGGGCGTGCGCTCAACTGCCGTCACGAAATTTGGCAAAGAACTTGGATCAAAATCTTTCTACAGTCTTATAAACTTTTTTAATGATCAAGCGGTGCAACAGGGCACAACTGATTTCCGGCTAATCGACCGACAGGTTCAGCAAGCCTTTTTGCAGCTCACCGAAACTAGTCGTATGACGCGTAGTCTTATAGATTGGTTGGGTTTTAAACGAACGTATGTTCCTATTACTCTTTTGGCCCGAAGTACAGGGGTCCCAGGCTATAGCTATAAAAAACTCTTCAAGTTAGCAACCGATAGCATAGTGTCGCAAACCGTAAAACCAATGTATGTTTTTGCCTATGTCGGTATTGCCATTTCGGCATTGTCATTACTAACAGGCATCAGTATTATTATCGAACAGCTTATACTCGAAGATCCGCTTCATTGGAACTTTACTGGCACTGCAATGCTTAGTATTTTGCTATTATTCTTAGTAGGTGTTGTTCTTATGTCACAGGGCATAATCTCGCTTTATGTGGCTAATATTCACAATCAAAGCAAAAATCGTCCTTTATATGTGACAGATTATGATAATTCAATTGGCATAAAAGGTTAATTGCCGGTGCGAAGCAATTTATATAAAAGGTACTTGTTAGTAGGCGGTAGCAGTTTTTGTATCGAACTTGCGGTACTTTATGTACTAAAAAACGTCTTAAAACTTTCATCAGAAGCGGCAGTTACTATAAGCTTCTGGACTGGTTTTATGGTAGCTTTTACTTTGCAAAAACAGATTACCTATCAAAATAAACAAAAAGCACCACTAATGTTGGCAAGACAACTAGCCACATATTCCGCACTTGTAGCATTTAACTATTTGTTTACTCTTTTGATGGTAATTATATTCAAAAACAATGCCTCGGTTTTTATCATAAGATCTATCGTCGTCTTTTTTACGACGCTGTGGAACTATTTTGCCTATAAAATAATCTTTGCACAGGGTGGACAGCAGACATGATTCGCAGGTCAGGTAAAACTGAAGTCAAAAATTTCACCAGCAAAGTCGTCCGTGTTAAGCCTCGTCTGAAAACTGTTGCCATAAAACGGGCTAACGCTAAATTAGTTATGCCAGACCAGCGTTATAGCCGTTTGTACGCCATCTTTGGTATGACAGTCTTGTTTGTCACCAGTTTCTACTGGTCACTTTTAGCAGTCACAGTTCACAAAAGCAATGCCGATCAACTGGTAAATACGCAGTTGTTCGAAAATTTTACTACTTACCGCGGGGCAGAGTATCCGGGAGCCCATACATTTTTACTTAAATGGCCGCTTTTTTGGTTGGCTCATGCCCTAGGTGGTTCGTATGCAGCAATTGCTGCAATAACGATTTGTCTAGTTTGGGTGACATTAGCCACTTTTGTTTATATTTTGCGCCGTATAAACAACAAACCGTTTGTGTTTGGCAGCCTTATGCTGGCTTTATCATCGGTATTATTATTTGTCCCAGCTCAGCCCTATGCCGGCGGTATATTACCGGTGAATATGGCGCTTTTGGCAACCCGAAATATTGAATATATTATATATATAATTGGTTTAATATTATTTGTTAAAGCTATCTCACATAAGAACAAAAAACTCTATGCCGCTAGCGCTTTACTCATGACGTTGTTGTTTGCCAGTGACAAGCTATTCTTAGGTTATATGCTCGGTGGTGCCGCACTGGCGTTGGCCTATTATGTAATCATCCGCCATAGTGCTATGCGCAGGGTAGCAATGCGCTTTGTGCTACTGTCTGTTGTTGCGTTAACTGCCAGCAGTCTTGTTATTTGGCTACTTGGCAAACTGGGTGTTCACATAATACCTAACGCAGCCGGCCCGTATAGCCTTATTACCACCATAAAAGAGCCAATTCTGGGTTCTATTTTTGCTGGGCTAGGAGTTTTAACAAATTTTGGTGCTAATCCCATGTACGATGCTGCAGTTTTCCGGGCTATGCCCGGGCTACTGCGCAGTCGTCTTTTAACTTACGGGGGCTTAGGTTTTGTAGTAAATGGAATAATATTATTAGTGGCCACTCGCGCCGCGTATGTGACAACTTTTAAAAAAGCCAATAAAGAAAAAAAACAGCATGATTTAGCCAGCGATACGCCGCTGGTAGTGTCACGCTTACTCGTCTTTACTTCGCTCGCCGCTATTGGCGCATTTATAGTCACAAAGCACTATTATGTTGTCGATGCACGTTACCTGCAGATTATATTGTTCACGCTGTTCATATGTTTAGCCACTTATGCCCGGCCGTTTACCCTTAATGCCAAAAATGCTATGGGCATAAGAATACTTTGCATGATTGCCATTATTTTTGGTCTGGTATTTACAGCGACAACTTATCGCAGTAGCCAACGCGCTCTGCAACGTACAGAGCAGCGCAACCAGCTGGTGGCCGAAGCTCTGACACATTACCGCGTCAAACTACTGGTAGGCGATTATTGGCGGGTTATACCAATAAAGCAGTTACATACTACGCTAACAATATTGCCACTGGATGGTTGTACGGCAAAGCGCCAGGTCCTTACCAGTACAGCCTGGAACGGTGACCTTGATAAGACAAGCTTTGCTTATCTTATTTCCTTCGATAAAAGTCTAACTAATTTTCCGAGCTGTACGTTCAAAGATGTTTTTGCAACTTACGGCAAACCAAATGCCAGCGTACTTATTGATGGTAAATTAGATGCACCAAAAGAAATGGTTTTGATTTACGAAAGTGGCGCACATAAAAGCGAACCAATAACCAGAAAAGAAACGCTCGACACTAATACCGTAGTGCCAGTGCCAC
>JAYUBM010000150.1:0-3558 GCA_043740875.1 bacterium
CGGGGCATGGTTTTACGCTGGCGCAGGGCAGTGAAATTACACCCTCAATCGAAGATTTGCAGCTGCAAACGCAGCAGTTTTTCAAAAAATACTTACAAATGTAGCTAAGTCCAGCTTTTAGCCAAAAAGTTTTTCACATTTGCGTAATTTTGGGCGTGATAATATTGGTTTATGACTGAATTCGGATTGAGCTTTTCACTACACCGCTGCAGCGAATTAAAGATTAATAAAAAAGAGCTTTTGCAGGCAGCGATACATGAGCTTGGCATAAAAAGATACCGGTGGATGAGCTACTGGAATATTCACGAGCAGTCGCAGGGCGAATATAATTTTGACGAACTTGATTGGCAATTTGACATGATTGCAGCAGTTGGCGGCAGTGTCACCATGTGTTTGGGTGCCCGGCAACCGCGCTGGCCCGAATTTCATATGCCCGACTGGGCAAAAGTGTTGCCTGCCCAAGAGTGGCACGCAGCGCTGTTGCAATACATCGAGATTGTCGTAACACGCTACCAAAATCACCCGGCACTTGTCAGCTGGCAACTAGAAAACGAAGCCTTATTGCAGTCTTTCGGTGATAGTTCTGGTGATTTTGACCGCGCCAGGCTGCGCCGTGAATTTGCGCTGGTAAAAACACTTGATAAAGTTCATCCGGTTATTATGACTCTTTCTGACAGTTACGGCATCCCCGTACATGCCCCAAAACCTGATGCATTTGCCATGTCGATATACCGTATAACCATGAACCAAAAGGGCCAGCTAAAATACAGCAAACGTCCGGCACTGTTTTACCGCTTGAGGGCACTTGTCATTTTTGTACTACGCTGGCGGGGGGTTTTTATACATGAATTACAGGCCGAACCCTGGGAAAGTAAGGCTATTACCCAAGTGCCAAGAGCACAGCAATTGGCACAAATGGGCACGCAACGGTTAACTAAAAATGTCCATTTTGCTAAAGCTACCGGTATGAACCCGGTAGATTTGTGGGGGCTAGAATGGTGGTACTGGTTAAAAGTAACCAAAAACGAACCAAAAGATTGGCAGGTTATGAAAAAGTTGTTGCATGACTCATAAAATAGTGCAGCTTGTGGGAACCTGCATTGGCATACTGCTCATTTTAGAAGTGTTAGGGTTACTGCTCATCAAGTTTAGTATTGGGGGATATGCCAATTATTGGCACCGAACAGCAAATACGCCGGGTACTTTTACATATGTGGCACTTGGTGATTCGGCAGCCCAAGGAATCGGTGCAACCAGGGTACAAGATGCCTATGTAAACCGTATTGCTGCAACCGTACACGCCACCACCGGCAAAACGCTCAGGATAGTGAACTTGAGTGTATCCGGTGCCAAGGTACAAGACGTTATAAATAAACAATTGCCCCAATTGCAAAATTACCACCCCGACATGGTGACGCTAGATATTGGTGCCAATGATATAGGCGCGTTTAACGAATCCCGTTTTCGATCACAATTTAATGACCTTGCAGCACAGTTACCGCCAGGTAGTTTTGTGGCCACCATTTCCTATTTTGGCGGCCGCATTAAAAGCCCGGTAATTGCGCCGCTGGCAAGCCGCATAATTGCAGAATCGGTATCAGCACACGGACTGCGGCTGGTGAACCTGCAGGCCGAAACGCAAAACCGCCAGTCAGCGTTAAATTATTCATTTGATTACTTTCACCCCAGTAATAAGGGGCATCAAATTTGGTCTGAGGCCTTCATGAAAGCCATAGCGCCCACACTCTAAAAGTTATCCACAGGAATGTTGTTTACTTTACTTCAACTTGGGTGTATTTTGAAAGTGCTTACACTAAAAAACAAAGGAGCGCTACATGTCACATATAGGCGAATTCTCTGAAGGTAACCGGTTTGTTCATGCTGACCAAATTAAAAAAAGGGAAACCTCGCACACCTTGAGCGAAAGAATTACAGATGGGTGGCATAAAGTGCAACATTTAGGTCACGCAGTACTGCACCCAGAAATAGCACCAGTGCCTGGCCCAGAAATTGTAGCGGCTGAAGCGGTACCGCCGGTACCGGTTGTTTTTGAGCAAGCCGCCTAAGTAGGTATACAGATAAGTAAGACTATACATACTAAAAATAGTAAGCGAAAGCCACTCTCAAACATCTCGCATTTCCCTCTTGACTCATTAAAATATTTATGCTAATATAAGATTAATCTATTTTTGTGAATCCGAGTTAGTGCGAACCCGTATACTCAGCGTTCACCTGAAACGGAGTATATAACTAACAAAGGATTCTTTTTTTATGCAAAACCAATTTCGAAGTCGCGCCCCAAAGCGTGCATTTAGCTCACGTCCCCCACAACGCAGTGGTGGCCGAAGTGGTGGTGGCCGAGGCCCCCAAAAACAGTACATTAACCCAAGTAAATTCATAGCCGAAGCACGGCCTGTTGAAGAAATGCGCTATACCGCAAAACATAACTTTGCCGACTTTGATGTGCACCCTCTTATCAAAGAAAACTTGGCGGCCAAAGGCTATACAACACCCTCACCCATCCAAGACCAATCCATTCCTCTAGGCTTAGATGGCCGGGACATTATTGGCGTTGCCAACACCGGAACCGGTAAAACGGCTGCCTTTGCTATTCCTGTTTTAAACAAACTTATGAATAATACAAAAAGTGGCGTCTTAATAGTTGCCCCTACCCGCGAATTAGCCGAACAAATCGAAGACGAGTTTCGTTCGATAGCAAAAACCAGTGGACTTAAGGGTGCCTTACTTATTGGTGGATCTTCAATGACCCGCCAGTTGGCTGACTTGCGCCAAAAACCACGCGTTATCGTTGGAACACCGGGCCGTATCAAAGATCATATCGAACGCGGAACCCTAAAACTTGAACAGTTTGACAACGTTGTACTAGACGAAGTCGACCGTATGCTTGATATGGGTTTCATGCCAGATATGCGCTACATACTCGAACACCTAAACCGCGAACGCCAGTCATTCTTTTTCTCGGCAACATTCGACGGTAAAGTACGTGACATAATTAGTGAATTTAGTAACGATCCCGTTACGGTATCTGTTAAAACTGGCGATACGGCCGATAACGTCCACCAAAACATTGTTCAGTACAGCGGACGCGATGACAAATTAGCTAAACTACACGATACGCTGCTCATGGAATCTGCAGCGAAAGTAATCGTTTTTGACGATACAAAACACAGTGTTGAACGTCTCGGAAAAGAACTGCAAATGCGTGGTTTTAAAGCTGAGTCAATCCACGGCGGCAAATCACAAGGCCAACGCCAGCGCGCACTTCGTGCTTTCAAAGACAGCAAAGTGACAGTGTTGGTTGCAACAGATGTTGCTGCACGCGGTATTGATGTTCCTGATATAACGCATGTCATCAACTACTCGACGCCACAAACTTACGAAGATTACGTACACCGTATTGGCCGGGCTGGCCGGGCTGGCCGGGTTGGACACGCGCTGACCTTTATCGAAAGATATTAAAACCCGCTGGAAACCTAAAAAAGCCTTCAGGAGTGAAGGTCTTTTTTTATGCGTAATATAGGCTTGCATTAGCACTAT
>JAYUBM010000151.1:0-3541 GCA_043740875.1 bacterium
TTTTCGATCTGGTCTTTGCTTAAGCCCAGCGCCCTGCCAACTCCCACAGCAGCCAGGCTGTTATATACATTAAAGCTGCCGGGCACATGACACTGTATATGATATTCAGTGTCAGCTGTCTTTACGGTGTACCTGCTGCCGGCGGGAGTGAGTCGCACATTATGCGCCCGTAAATCACCCTGACGTATTCCATACGTCACTGCGTTCTTGATGTCACTGGCAAAAAAACTGCCCACGGCGTCGTCGGCGTTCACGATGCCAACGCGCAAACCTTTTTTGTTGCGATTGGTTTGTTTGAACAACAAACGCTTGGCGTCGCGGTAACGTTCGAATGTTTTGTGGTAATCCAGATGTTCGTGCCCAAGGTTAGTAAACACCGCAACGCTATATGGCACGCCCCACACGCGGTGCTGCGCCAAAGCATGGCTGGTGGTTTCCAGCACCAACCACTCGGCACCCGATGCTTTAATTTTTTTGATTTTTTGCAGCAAATCCAGCGACCCCATAGTGGTAAGTCGCGTAGGATTGTCTATTGGTCCCCGGCCATCGCCGTAATCGATACTAATGGTTGTCATCATCGCCACCTTAAAGCCTGCCGCGCGCAGCATCTGCGAAATCAGGGTGCTAGTACTGGTTTTACCATCGGTGCCTGTGACGCCAATTACTTTTAAACCCCGTGCCGGAAACCCCAGCAAAACATTTTCGGCAATCGCTTCTGCCCAGTGACCCATTGGCTCGATGGCCATAAACAGCTTGGTAGGAACAACTTTTTTGACAATATCGCGTGCACCCATAACCTAGTACCTTAGCTTTCTATATTTGCTTACTATTGTAGCGTAAACGGCACATAAAAAAACACCCCGCGGCTGCGGAGTGTTTTTAAAATCTACGGCTATTGTTACTTGCTGGTCATGGCGTTGCCACTGGCAACGATTTCTGCAACAAGTTTGTTGTATTCAACTTCTTCGATTGCATCATAACCTTCAACAGTTTTGCGCAGCCACTCTTCGCCAGCTTCATCACCGCTGGCTTGTACGACTTTTTCGAGTTCTTGCAACTGCTCATCGCTTAACTGGTCGGATACGGCTTGGCCGGTGCGTTGTTCGAGAGTTATCAAGAACGCACCGACGGTTTGTTCTTGCAGCTGTGGGTCAAGCAAGCTAATACCCAAAGCGTTAACGATATCTTCTTTTGTAAAATTCATTTTTTTGTTTCCTTTTTTATTTTTTAACTATATTTATTTTTACTATATGACTAAACGGAATTTAAGTCGAGGGGGCGCTTAACCGTTGTAGTGGTTTAAGACGTTTACAACATAAGCTGTATTGTCTTTACCGTCGATAAATAAGCGGGCCGTATTGGTTCCCTTTCTTATCCATTCAACTGCGTGACCATCAAGCTTGGCTTGGTCAGAAAGGCTGTAAAGTTTGTTGGCTGCTTGGCTACCAAACTTTTCTTGTCCCCAGTTCCAAGGTAATTTCCACTTAGAAGTATCAATTAAGTCTTTTGGAATATCGAGCGTATTGCCGGTCGGTGCTGGTACTGGTGGAACTATTTCGCCCGTAGGAATCGTAGGAATACGTGATCCAGTTGGATTAGTGGGTACGGTTGGGATACGCGGTCCTGTTGGTCCAGGGATTTGACTTGGTGTAGCTGGTTTTAATGGCCCAGTAAGATGGCCTTTGACACCACCACCTAACAAGTTGCGGCCTGCGCCAATTACAGCCCTTGTACCATAATAGCCACCAACTGCAGACAAGGCACCCATAGCGACAGCACCAACGTGACGAACCTTATTACGAGTGTTGATTTTGTCAGTTTGTGCTTGATAGATATCACTAACAGATGCAGAATCAAGGTTAGCTTCAGATTTATCAAGATTGTCGGCATTATTAGCAATAAGGTATGCAGCTTGTTCGGCGGCAACAGTTTTTGCGTTTGCACCTTTTTCTACATGAGAACGGAATAAGTTACGGCTAATGCTCGATGCAAGCGCAGAACCTACTAGAGCTCCCGTTCCGGCACCAATTAATGTTCCAGCAACAAATGCAATACCTGCACCTGGAATAGCTGTGATTATGGCCATTGCTGCAGCTTTTTTAGCCATGCCTGCCCAGTTACGTTTGCCAGTTTCTTGGTTACGGCCACCGTTTCGTGCCCAGAATTCATTGAATCTGCGAAGCGACTTGCCATCGGCAATTTCATTCTGGTGATTATTTGTCATATTAGCGAGGTCCATTAACTCAAGAGCGCCACCAGCATTTGATCTAGCTTTAATTTCGGCGGGTGATACTCCTGCAGCTTCATATTGTGCAGCAATATGACTACCGGCAGCATCTCGGGCTTTGTCATAGGCTTTTTTTGCATCGGCAACTTTACCCTTTTGACCTATGCTAATCATGCGGCGTCTGCTGCTGATTTTGATATAAGCCTCACGGGCGTCATCGAGGTTTTTCTGTAGTTCGGCAGGCATAATTATTACTTCGCCACCGGGTACTTCTACTCCTGGTATGTGGCTACCATCTTGGTTGGCTTTTAGTTCTTTGTACTTACCACGAGCATATTTCTCGAAAGTAGCAATGCGTTCCCTTGGATCGATGGTTTTGTCATGAGTATGTCGGTTGTTTGCGTCGTTTTTGACAATATCACGCATCGTTTGGACAAGGTTGTTCCAGTCACTTTCGTCGCCAAGAGCTACCCTCTCGGCAAGAATTGAATCGAGACCCTGGATAGGAGTGCCATCAGCGGCCGCACGATCGGCAAATCCTGCAAGTGGTCTGCCCTGTGCGTCTAAGAAGGTGCGCGCCTTACGGGCACTGCGTTCTGGGGCATCGCTTACACGTGAGCCTTCGGTTGGCGGATTGAATGAGCTGTTTGGAGTTGGGGTTACACCTTCGCCCCGTGTGCCATTGACTGGTGGCTTATCAAAAGTATTCGGAGTTTTGTGACCTTCTGCATGTGTACCAGCTGTTGGTGCAGTTTCGAAAACGTTGCCATTTTTGATGTGTTCGCGGGACTGGGCCGACAGATCATTCAGCTCTTCTTTAAGAGTTCGTGCTTCGCTTCCGCTTATGTTTGCTTTGCCGTGTGCTGCGTCAGTTAAAGTAGATTTTAGTTTACCAATTCGGGCCTGGGCAGCTGCGAAGTCATATAGTTTTTCGATTTTCCTAGCGACACTATTTACGTGATTTTTATTAAGGTGCTCGACTGAACCGTCGTGCAGTACCTCAGAATCGGGAACAACACGGGTGATCCTGCTGCCGCGGCGTGGTAATGAAGACTGTTCGCCTTCTATACCTTTTAGTAATTCTTCGGCTTGCTTGGCTCGTTCGTCTCGGGCTGCAGGGGTTGCCCACTGGTCCATTGCCTGTTGAGCATTAAATTGGGTGGGATCGGCGTTTACGCCTGCTTTGGCTGCTTCTGTTGGTACTGGTTGTGGGGCTGCTGCTTCGATCATGATTGGTATATCCTATTCTTGTTAATAAAACTTTTTTATTTTTTGTGTTTTAATAGGCTTACAATAGCAAATTATCTTTGATTT
>JAYUBM010000152.1:0-3535 GCA_043740875.1 bacterium
TGGATTGTTCGATACAAGTTTTATCAAATATAGGAAAATACATATTGAACATAGGTTGTGGCGCTACGGCGCTACCGACGCGGGGCGGTAGTTTGCCGGTAATCACGGCGCGGTTGGTCGATGCTGCCTGCTGCATAGCCATTTGCCGGGTTGGCTCGCTTGACATGTCATATCCAAGGCCCTCGTTTACTACATCTGTCTCGGGCTCTACGTAAGTGACGATTCCGTACTGTGGGCGTTCACCAGACGGGTAAATAGCGAAGTCCGGACTGATTTGCACCTTTTGGTTGGCTACAAACTCAGCAATGTCAGCAGGTTTTGCAACATAAATATAACCAATAGACTCGATTCCAGGGTATCTTTTCTGCACGTCATAGGCAGTGATAAAGTTTTTCCATTCCTGCCTGGTTACAAAATCCGAGCCTTCGAACAAGCCTGCACCACCACGCAGTACTTCCCCATAAATACGTAGGCGCTCGGCAAGAAGACTTTGTAGTTCATTAGCGTCTTGGGTGACAACACGTTGCCGATTAGTGAAATAATTTTGTTTGGTGGTTGTCCAACTCCAAAAAGTTATGAGAGCAAGGGCGATTAGTACGGCCAGTGTGGGTAAGATATAGAGAAGTAATGCGTCTTTAGTAAAACTGTCTTTGCGTTTAAAGGTAATCAGCATAATAGGCCTACGTGTGAAAATTATACAGTTATAACTTAGCTGTGAGTGTAAGAAAACTTACATTCATTTTTAAGGAAGCTTTAGTTACCTTACTAAGGAGCCAAAGCGCTTTATAAAGAGACCGGAATATAAAAACTGGCCTCTGTTAAATACATTGGCCAGCTTAGATGTGTAGGTTAAAATTTATAAGTAGTATTTAAGCAATTCCCCGTTCGCGCCGGGAATTTTCACGCTGTTTATCGCGTAGTCTTGCCTCCATTTTTAGTGCCCATTTAGTTGCTAGTCGGTCGTAAATATCTAATCGCTCTTCTTCGTTGATGTGTCGCACATTGTTTCGTGACATTTTTTGCATCCTCTTTTACTTTTATTACATGTTTACATTACGGCCGTGAGGCCAATTTGTTCTGTGAAGATTCTTACGTTTAGAATCGTCCCTGAAGTTTCTGTGTATAACTATTAGATTAATGGAATTACCGACTTTAGACGGTTGTACGGATGGGCACCGAGACGGTGAATACGGTGCCTTTGCCTACGTCTGAATGTACGCGAATCGTACCGGAGTGTAGCTTTATGATTTTTCGGGCCCAGTATAGCCCGAGGCCGGTGCCGCCTACTTCTACCGATAATGAGTTTTCTAAACGCGAAAACTTTTTAAATATTTTAGCGATATCCTTTTTTGGTATACCCACACCTTCATCTTGTATATTGATTTTTACCATGCTTCGCGTCCGCGCTACGTGCACGCGTATACACTTATTCTCGGGGGTGTACTTGCTGGCGTTATCAACGATATTTTCGATAACCATACGCATATTTTTAACGTCTACTTTAGCCAAAATAATAGGTTCATCATGGGTAAAATATATTTTTTGACGGCGTGATTTAAAAACATGAGCTTGTTCTTGTAATATTTCGGTTATGAGTTTGATAAGGTCCATTTTTACAAGGATCAGCTGCACTTGGCCGGCGTCGACATGGGCAACGCGAAGTAAATCATTCACGATAGTAATTTGGCGTTCATTGCTGTCATAAATTGTTTTGATCATTTTGTGTTGAGCGGGTGACAGTTTGCCAGCGTAGCCCTCCAGTAACATGCTGGCATACTGCTTTACGCCCGAAGCTGGCGTGCGCAGCTGGTGTGAGGCGATTGAAATAAACTCGTCTTTGGCTTTATCAAGCAGCACTTCTTGGGTAATGTCTCGGAAAACTTCAATGGCGCCAATAGGGTGGCCGTCGAGTAGTACCGGCGACACATTAAGGCCAACTGCAATGCGCGTACCATCTCTTTTTCTGAAGTAAAGTCGCCCAATTACGGGTTTACCAGATAAAAATACTTGAGTGATTGACCTATCTATATTGGGTATTAATTTTCCTGCCTCATCTTCGGCCTGAATAGCGTTTGGGTACCATTTGCCGATAACATCCTTTTCGTCGTAGCCCAAAATGTCTAGGGCTGCTTGATTAACACGAGTTATGCTGCCTTTGTTATCGGTAACTATAACGCCATCACCAATGCTTAAAAATACGGCATCAGAAATTGCCTTGCCATGAATTTGTACATTATTGCTTGTTTCCCGGGTGATAGTATTAGTGCTTTCCATGAAGTATCGCCTTTTGGCTGATTGAATTGGAATCAATAAGCGATTTAAGGTCGGCCACAAAGGCATCTACTACCTTTTGGTTATCGGTCAAAAGTGAAAAAGTGGGTTTAATCCAGTTTATGATACTTTTTAGCTGTTTTGCAGTTATTTTTGACGGCTCTATACCGAGGTGGGTTATAATTTGACGTTTCATAAATTGTTCGCCGACTGGGCCAAAATAGTCTTCGCATACCACGCAAGCTTTTTGGTATAGCGATGCAGATGTTAAATCCATTAGCAGGCTTCATCGATCTCGTTAAAAATTTGGTCACTAGATGCAAGATAAGGCATTTTCATTTTTCTCCGTTTAAGGATACGATAAAAATCGAGGCACAGCTTTTGAAATTATAGTAACATCATTATGTATGGTTTACCACTACCGTTAAGGATGTTAATAATTACACAATATTTATGGATATTCGTCTGTTAGAAAAATTACAGACACGATGGTATTTAGAAAATTAATGTTCTAAAATTGCATTTTTGCCCATATAAAACTGCATAAATAGAACACCACCTGCACATACTTGGGTTGGTGTAGTAATTGAGATGTGGAATGGTCTGTTTTGTTAACGCTTGTTTCTTGAGTATGGCGTGAACATTCATTCTGTGGGCTACCCGTAAAAATCCGGCCACCAACATAAAGATAAAAATCTTACAGAATATTTAAGTCATTTAACGCAGTATAAGTACATTAAGTAATGTAAAAGGAGTTCAAATATGATTAATATAATCACTTGGATTATATTCGGAGCTTTAGCAGGTTGGTTGGCGTCAATTATTATGAAAACCAACGCTGAACAAGGTGCATTTGCAAATGTTGTAATTGGAATCATCGGTGCGTTTTTAGGCGGTTTTATTATGCGGCTTGTTACGGGAAACAATGAGACTATGAACCACTTTAGCATTGGCAGTTTGCTGGTTGCAATACTGGGTGCAATCGTACTGATTGCCGTCATGAGGGCGCTGCGTAGTCACGGCCGAACGCCAGTGTAATTTGATCTTACCCTAGGTTTAAAACCCCCTCTGCATATGAGGGGGTTTTTATATGCCGGCAAAAAAGTAGTGAGAAAAGATGTGATGAAAATTTGACATCAGTTTTATATCTGCGGTATGGTTAATTCAATACTACATAAAGGAAAGGTACTAGCTATGTTGCGCATGTCCATCAACTGTAAAAGTAGTACCTTACTTATGTGTACTACTTTATCTTAAGATTTAC
>JAYUBM010000153.1:0-3521 GCA_043740875.1 bacterium
TGTGGGAAAAGTCCGAAGCTTTTTTGCCGCTTAACAGGGGTAGCAAAAAGAATTATAGTATTGTTATGCCACCCCCAAACGCCAATGCAAACTTGCATATTGGCTATGCCTTAACGGCAGCACTCGAAGATATCCCGGCCCGTTACCATCGGATGCTGGGCGAAGCGACACTGTTACTGCCCGGCGCTGACCATGCCGGTTTTGAAACACAGTCAGTCTATGAAAAAAAGTTGGCCCTAGAAGGGAAGAGCCGCTTTGATTTTAGCCGCGAGGAGCTTTACTCACAAATTTGGGACTTTGTGGCGGGCAACAAAGCTAATTTTGAAACACAGATGCGCCGCATTGGCGTCAGTTGCGACTGGACACGCTATACTTTCACGCTCGATGAAAAAATCATCAAGCGTGCTTATGCCACTTTTAAAAAGATGTGGGATGAAGGCCTTATTTACAGGGGTGAACGGCTAGTAAATTTTTGTACTTATCATGGTACGGGTTTTGCCGACATTGAAGTCGAACACAAGGAAACTGCTGGACATTTATGGAATATTCGCTATCCATTAACCGATGGCAGCGGGGAACTGGTGATTGCCACAACCCGTCCCGAAACTATGCTGGGCGATACAGCCGTTGCCGTGCACCCAGAAGACGAACGCTATAAGCAATATGCCGGTAAAACCGTGACTCTACCCCTGACAAATCGCCAAGTACCGATTATTATTGATGATTTTGTAGACATGACATTTGGCACGGGTGCCGTAAAGATTACACCTGCCCACGATTTAAATGATTATGATGCTGCAAAACGCCACAGTTTGCCAATGATTAGCGTTATCAACAACACCGGTAAAATTGACGCCGAAGGTGATTACAAAGGATTGACCGTCGATGAAGCACGCAAAGCAGTTATTGCCGACCTTGAGAAGCAGGGCTTTTTGGTGAGCGTTACAGATCATACGCATAACATCGGCCACTGTTATAAATGCGGTACGGTCATACAACCTCTACTGCGCGAACAATGGTTTATCGACATGAAGCCGCTGGCTGCCCAAGCTATTAAAGTTTTACAGGCTGACAAAATTACTTTTTACCCCGATAGTAAAAAAGACCAGCTTATTAAATACCTGCAGGGACTGCGCGACTGGAACATAAGCCGGCAAATCGCATGGGGTATTCCTATCCCGGCTTTTCAGAATGTTGACGAACCCGATGATTGGATTTTTGACGAACGCGTATCTGAGGAAATCATAGAAATAGACGGCAAAACATATCACCGCGACCCTGACGTGTTCGATACATGGTTTTCGAGCTCTAGCTGGCCTTATGCCACCCTAAATTTTCCGGATCACCCTGATTTTAAGCAGTTCTACCCGCTTAGTCTGATGGAAACAGGTGGCGAGATTTTGTATCCTTGGGTGAGTCGCATGATTATGTTGGGGTTATACAACACCGGTGAGGTTCCTTTTGAAGAAGTGTACATACACGGATACGTCATGGCCGAAGACGGATCAAAGATGAGCAAATCGGTAGGGAATGTCGTGGACCCGGTACCGGTGATTGATGAATTTGGGTCTGATGCACTGCGCATGGGGCTAATTGCGGCCCGTTCGGCAGCCGTAAACAGTGGTTATGATAGCCGCAAAATTCAGGATGCCCGTAATTTTTGTAATAAACTTTGGAACATTGCCCGGTATATAGAAGACAAACTTGGCGACGATTTTACGGCCAAACACAACCCACAGCCCGAAAGTGCGGCTGACCATTGGATATTGAGTAAATTACAACAATCTACAGAAGACATTAGTAACTATTTGCAAACATACCGCTTTAGTGAAGCTTACGAATGTTTGTATCATAGCGTGTGGGATGACTTTGCCGACTGGTACCTTGAAGCCAGTAAAGGGCAGGTTAATGCCAGCGTGCTAGCCTATGGGCTGGAGACAATCTTGAAGCTTGCCCACCCCTTTGCGCCTTTTTTAACAGAGACAATCTGGCAGACATTAGCCTGGGAACCTGATACTATTTTGGCGGTTGCCGCGTGGCCTAGTTTTGTGAAATATAACCAGAAGAAGGCCGGCGAATTTGAAGAACTTCGTAAGATTATAACAGAGGTGCGCACTATAATTGCCAGTTTGCAGCTGCAAAAAAGCACCTTGTATTACACTAACTTACCTTTTTTGACAGAAAATGCCGAAACAATAAAACGATTAGCCGGCCTGAATGGAGTTGCAGAAGTCGCATCGGGGCATGGGCTTCATTTAACAGGCACAACTTACGAATGTTGGCTAGACATCGACCGCGCTACGGCGCAGCGTTATGTAGGCAAATTACGTACAACTCAGGCAGGGCACCAGGCGGTGATAGACCGTTTGCAGGGCCGACTTTCGAATGAAAAGTATGTAAAACAGGCGCCAAAAAAGCTAATCGATGAAACGCATGACCAGTTGCGCCAGGTAGAAGTGATTCATGCCAATGTCACCAATGAAATTGAACGCTTTACATCGGTAGCCGATTCACTTTAAGGCTAGTTTCTAGCTGGATATGGGTTAAACGCTGTATATGTGCTGCTTGATGAACGATTTAAAAAAGCAGCGCCGAACGGATGCGGCCAACCGAATCTGTAGGGCGGTAATCGTCGAACCACAGCACTTTCCAGCCGAGCTTTTCGGCGGCCATCAAATTGGGACGGCTGTCGTCTACTAGCAAAATTTCTTCTGGGTTCACCCCTGACAGAGCGGTAGCAATTTCGTATATCTTCTGTTCGGGTTTAATGGCCATAACCTCTGAACTATCGACAATAGCAGCGTACGGGATGTTTGGCAGTAGGCCACTTTCGATCATAGAATCGATGAAGCCGGGCATTATGTTACTGAGCAGTCCTACTTGGTAATGTTCGGCGGCCCAGGTTGCCAGTTCGTTCATCTCTTTTATTGGGTCGACAGCTTCCATATAATAAGCGCACCAGTCAATGCTGCGCACTTGCAGGGCGGCAGCTAATTTGGTATTAAAATCATTCAGCGGCATTTCACCGCGGCAGACTTGGTCGTTGTAATGCCAAAAGGTTGATTCTATCGCATCACTACTGGCTCCTGTATCGGCGGCTAATTTTGTGAAGGCGTGGTGGAAAAAACGCACCAAGCAGCCATTGATATCGAAATAGACAAACCGGATGCCGCTGTTACTGCGTTTTTTACCCTGGTCGTCGACAGCAACTGTCTTATGGCCCAACAATACGTCTAACGACAGCCCTAGGGCGTCTGCGATGCTCTGAATAGTGAAGATAGAAGGTGACTTGATGGCACCACGTTCGATTTTTGCCAATGTCGAATAGCTCAATTTGGCCTTATGACACAAATCCTGTTGCGTTAATCCTGCTTTTTGGCGCGCCTCTTGCAGCGTACGGCCTAATCCCACCTCATCCATACACCATATAGTACCAGTGGATGGTTTTTTTTACGAGTCCAAGTAGTATTAAAAGGCTAGTTTTGTGGCAATTTTGGCAAGTTCTGCGTGGTTTGGCGCGG
>JAYUBM010000154.1:0-3512 GCA_043740875.1 bacterium
CGCCGATTTTCCTATAAGTATCGATTACGCTAAATCAATCCGGCTGAGCCAGTCGCCCGACGTACTACGCGAAGCGCGAGCCCACCGCAAAAAGTATGGACGCATGAAGGTAATTTTGACCGTTGACCGGCTTGACCCCACCAAAGGATTAGTACAACGGCTCGAAGCTTACCGGTCACTGCTTGAACAAAATCCACAGCTTTTCGGCAAAGTTATCATGGTTATGTTGGCAACACCATCTCGTACCGAAATAGCGGAATATCGTGCTCTGAAAGAACATGTCGAAGTACTAGTGACAGAAATTAACGAGACGTTTGGTGTTGCTGGCTGGTTGCCGGTTGATTATAAGTACGAAACACTACCCTACGAGCGTGTTGTTGCCCTGTACAACATTGCTGACGTGGCTTTTATTACGCCACTGCGTGATGGAATGAACTTGGTAGCAAAAGAATACGTTGCCAGTAAGCAAAATAAAAAAGGTGTGCTGATACTCAGTGAAACCGCCGGCGCGGCAGAAGAAATGAAAAGTGCCATTCTCGTTAACCCACATCGCCCGGCCGCTATGGTTAAAGCACTGAATAAAGCACTGAATATGCCACAAAATGAACTTATGAAGCGGCTTAACACTATGCAAGCACAATTATCAGTTAACACAGTTCAAAAATGGGCTGGTAATTTTATGAAAACTTTGCAAAAATCGCACCAACTTCGTTCTTATAGCACAAGGAGCCTCACCCCTGCTATAAAGCAACTTTTACTAGACAACTACCACCAATCTACAAAGCGTAAAATATTCTTGGATTACGATGGTACATTGTCGCCTTTTTTTGATGATCCAAAGCAGTCTAAACCATCGCATTATTTGTATAATTTAATCTCGGACCTAAGCAAAGCTGAAGCAAACGACGTGGTCATTATTAGCGGTCGTAGCCGCCGTGACCTGGATGAATGGCTGGGAGATTTGCCACTAACGCTAGTTGCCGAACACGGTTCATACTTGAAAAAACAGGGTCAAAAGTGGATAAAAAAACATCACTCGGCTTTGGGCTGGAAAAAATCGATTTATAAAATTATGGAGGTGTATACCGAACGGACCCCAGGCGCTTTTATTGAAGAAAAAGACAATTCGCTGGTGTGGCATTTCAGAAAATCACCGGCTTACCACGCGCAGAAAAATATGATTATACTCAAACGCTTGCTTACCACCAGCCTGCGTGGCACCGAGCTTAGGGTGTACAGCGGCAATAAAATACTCGAGGTAAAGCCAGCCGAAGCTAATAAAGGGCTGGCTGTGAATGAATTAATGGGTAACGGCGGTGACTTTGTTTTGTCTATAGGCGACGATTATACCGACGAAGTGATGTTTGCAAAGCTACCAGCCCATGCTTTTACCATCAAAGTTGGTCCGGGCAGAACAGACGCCCGTTACCGCCTAAACAGTGTTGATGAGGTCATAAAACTGCTCAGGAAACTATTGTAGCTTGCGTTTGGCATACTGGGCAAGTATGAGTGCCACGTCCCGCGACGCGTGATTTTTCTATTTGGGTACCGCACCGTGGGCACGGTTGACCCTCTCGCCTAAATACGCGCGCAATGCTTAGGTAGCTGCCCCGTTTTCCTTCGGCATTCACATAATTTCTGTCAGTGCTACCACCTTTTTTAATGGCCAGCCGCAGCACGAATTGCAGCTCGGTAAACAGAGTTTTTAGTTTGGTTGCTGGTACATCGGCTACCTTAGTTGCAGGGTGGATTTTGGCTCCCCACAACGACTCGTCAGCATAAATATTACCAATGCCAGCGAGTACGGTCTGGTCTAAAAGCGCTGCCTTAATGCTGGTTTTGGCACGGCGCTTTAATCTTTGTATAAAAATTTTATCAGTGAAGTCGCCACTAAGCGGTTCGGGACCTACTTTTTTGAAAAAATCTAGTTCTGGTACCTGTATTGTTGGCAATAAACGCATCCAACCAAACTTGCGCTGATCATTAAAAAACAGCGTGCTGTTATCACTAAACTGCAGGTTTACTCGTGTCGATTTATCAGGCAACGCACCAATAAGACTGTCATTTGGATGTCCCGCCCCAAAGTTCTCGGCACCACGATACACCATTTGCCCGGTCATTTTTAAATGACATACCAGGGTATAGCCGCTTGTTAAGTCGATGAGCAAAACTTTTGCACGGCGGCGGACGGCGCTGACACTGGTGCCAATTAAAAAAGCGTCGACATCACTTTTGGCATTCGGAAAACCCTTCGGCCAATCAAAAATGACCGTCTCGACGGTTTTACCTGGCAATAAACGGCTTAAGCCTATACGGACCGTTTCAACTTCTGGCAGTTCTGGCATGTACCTATTGTAGCAATTTAGTCAGCTAAAATATCTGCTGCAATCACTTGGGCGATGCGCACCTTTGCATGCATAATATCGATGACTTTTGCTCTACATGCAAAATCCAAATGACCTGCTCTTAAGTTTGCCAGTGAATCATGCGGAATGTCCCTTACGCTGCGTTCGATTGATGTACCAGGGGTCAATCCATCCCATAAACCCAGCACAAAATGTATTTTTGGTGTATATTTTGAGTTCTTTATCTCAGCCACCATTGATGGACCCTCACAATTTGAAAGTAAAAAACGTGCTTCTTTTACATATTTATCCCTATTGGTAAATACATTTTTAAGTATACTCAGCCGACGGAGAGTACTGCCGACGGGATCTTTTATGAAGCCAGCCAAAGCCTCTGCGACAAACAATGGTATTGATGTCACCAGCTGCTTGGGGTTATGTTCGACAAAGCATGCCGGGTCTACAAGTATAATATCTGTTACGCCTGTAGCGGTTTCATCTGCCAGCTCGTGTATTTTTTTATAAGCTAATAATACTTCTGGGCATCCCATAGAATGTCCTACCAAAATAACCTTGCTGATTCCTGAACTTACCACTGCCGCATACGTTTGTACTATGTCATCTACGTTGTCACCAATTTCGTAATTTTTATGCTGGTTATGCCCAACACCAAAACTGTGTTCACCATGAACTGCCAGTTGTCGCTGTACCGTTTGATAATCATTATGTTCGGGTGATACTTCCGACGTAAAACCGCCACATACGATGAACGCCGTGTCAGGAAAAGCGGGACACTCAGGAACTGTTTCGACGTAAGAGTTTGTTCTGCCGTCGACATGATCTATAACCCCAGAATAGACCGCGGAACCAAACGAAGTATCACGCATGAATTCTGCGTTTGGTATCATAGATTGTGGTCTGACCAGTAATTCAACCGGCATATTTGTTTCTTATGCTTTACTTACAAGCTAATTGTATTCCTAAGTTTTGTAGTTGCAAGCTACAATGTACCTATGGATTCGTTATCAGATATGCTCAAAAATCGCAGTGCTCCGCGGGAACCCGAAGAAAGCCGGTTGCTAAAGCAATACGTTGAAACGCGATACCACGTATTGCCCCAGGTAATACTGAGCGATTTTCATATAACTTTAGTTGTACCAAATGCAG
>JAYUBM010000155.1:0-3378 GCA_043740875.1 bacterium
TTGGCATTTATGATAAAAACGCAATCAAACTCTAAACCCTTGGCTTTATGTACAGTTAGTAGCTGAACTGCATCCTGGCCGCTCATAAAAACTGATTCATCAGTTATAAGTCGCTTATTATCTTGGTTTAGCGCTATAAAATGGGTAAAATCAGTAAGCATGCTCAGCGGTTTATGCGAAAATTCGTCACATAAATCGCGTAGTAATTGCAGTGCCGATAAGCCTTCTAGATATGCGGTGTCAAGCTCTTTTCGGGCCACATAGTATTGCCGCAAGGGGCTTGAGTATCCGTCATAATCACGAAGCCCGATTAAATATTCTAACATCAGTGGCATAGGCATACTTTTTGCTTGTCGTGCCAGGTTCTGCAAAAATAGCACTAACTGCAGTAATCCAGGGTTCTTGTGTACTTGCAAACTATTAAGCCAGTGTGGTTTGTAACGGTTATCAAGGGCTAATTGCCACAGTTCTTCATTACTAATTTTCCACATGGGATGTTGCAAAAGTAGGCTTAGTCCCACATTTACCGCAGATTCATCTCCCTGAGCTATACCTACTATGATATTAGCAAGTAATATGACTTGTTTTACCGCCGCGTGCTGCAAGGCATCGTTTTGTTTTTCATACAATACAGGAACTTCCTTTTGCAACAATATGCTAGCCAATGCCCTCAGGCTATCGTGGCCTCTAGCCAATACTGCAATATCACGATGGCCAGCCCGGTACTGCACAGCGATACGCTCGGCAATTTCGAGTAGCTCATGCTGGCGCGTGGGAAATGAAAAATGTTTGATCTCGCCAACTTTTTTTGGTGCATTACGAGCTATAAGTACTTTATTTATGTCAGACTCACGGTTAACGAGCCTGTCCGATGCTTGTTCGGCAACAAGTTTTGCAATATCTAGGATCGCTTGATTCGAACGATAGTTATCGGTGAGTACAATGGGCATTTTAATTTTGTAAAATGACCTAAAACTAAGCATATTGTTAAGCTCGGCACCATTGAACTTAAAAATAGATTGGTCATCGTCGCCCACTACCATTAAATTGGGCTGTCCGATGCTGCTATGATGGTCAGCTACTAAATGAGCTAAACGTAACTGAGCAGGATTTGTATCCTGGAACTCATCGACTAACACGTAATTATATTGTTCCTGAATATCACTTCGTAAATCAGGATTTTGTTCTAACTGGGAAATAACTTCAATGAGCATATCGGCATAATCGTAGTACTGCCTCGCATGTAGATTGTCGCGGTAAATTTGGTACACATCGGCCAATTGCAACCACCAGTTATTGCGTGTTCGTTCATCATGCATGCCCTTTTCACCGTCCACTGATTTTATGAAGCGTTGTTTCCATTTGCTTGTATTTGTGGCCCTATTTGTGCCGTCATCTTGCATAACTGCGCGTCTTAAGCTTGTAATTAATACTGTCCTAAGAGAAGTGAGTGGTGCAATCAGCTCATCAATTGGTTGTTCGGGTAGCGCCTCTATTTTTTCAAGTAGCAGTGGCAACTTTTTATAACTAAGCGTATCACTGCAGGCCGCTACCATGAGTGATTCTATGCTGTCTAGATAGGCGAGGTTAGCTTGAATAATCGAACGTAGCTTTTCGGGTGTTAAGCCTGCTTCTTTGGTCAGTTTTAGCGCGTCCATTACGCCACGTGTACCGGTTAGCTCGCCGGCAAACCGCTTTGCTAATGGGTTATCTAGGGGTAAGTGGGTAAGAATACCTTGGATTATTTCGATTTGAACGGCATCTGGCACTGATCCTAGTTGGGCACCGTTCCAAAAAAAGTCAGGATATTGGTTCATGATATCAGCAGCAAAACTATGAAAAGTCCGGACAACTACCGAATAGGCACTGGGGCCAATAAGCTCGAATAAGCGGTCGCGCATATTCGTGGCGGATTTATTTGTGAATGTTAAACATAATATATTTTGAGGACTCGAATCGGTTGTCTGTAAAATACGCGCAACGCGAACGCTTAACAGCTGTGTTTTGCCAGTTCCTGGGCCTGCAATTACTAAAAGTGGTCCTTCGGTGTGATCAACGGCAAGTTTTTGCTGCGTATTTAAAGCAGCGTAGGCATTTTTGTAATTTTCCATTATAACTATTGTAACGCGGCAAATACGTTTTTACTCTACTCGCAAACATTCATTGCCGGCTAAAATCAATAAAAGCTATAAATTCATTGTTTTGTTGCGAGGCATGTCTGTTGGTATACTAACTTTACTTTGATTACCTTTGACCTACCAAAACATCTTATAGCGCAGACCCCGGCTGTGCCCCGGGATAGTGCAAAGCTTTTAGTGTATGACCGTACGACTAAAAAAATAACAGATACGGTATTTAGCGAGTTAGCAGATTTCTTGCCAGTTAATAGCACATTAGTTGTTAATAACAGTAAGGTTGAACAATGCCGTTGGTTGTTTGATAGTGCTAAAACTGAACTTTTTATATTAGAGAAAATCGACCAGCAGACTGTTCGGGCGCTGGTACGCCCAGGTAAAAAATTTAAAGTGGGCAGTGTCCTAAATTTAACAAGCTGGTTGAATTTGAATATCGAAGCAATTGATGACGATGGTATCCGTACAATTCGGTTAAACGTTTCCCATGATGACGTTCGGCTAAAAGAGTTCGAACATATTCCCTTGCCGCCGTATATTGTACAAAATGATTCACTAAAAGACGAATATCAGACGGTGTATGCCGTTCCACTTGGTAGCAAGGCTGCACCAACGGCAGGCCTGCACTTTACCCCCGAGCTTTTAACGAAAATTAAAAAAAGCCATCAGGTAGCCGAACTCACCCTACACGTTGGCCTAGGTACTTTTGCTAAACTTAACGAAGCCCAAATAGCCAGCGGCCATTTGCATGCCGAACGATATGAAATATCTAAAAATACTGAAAAAATTTTAAACAGCAGTAGCCATGTTACGGCTGTCGGAACAACAACCGTCCGTACGATTGAATCTGCCTACCAAGTCAACGGAACATACGCACCGCTAATGGGCACTACATCAATACTCATTATGCCGGGCTATAAGTATAAAAGAGTAAATTCTCTTATAACAAATTTTCATTTGCCAGGGACGAGCTTACTGTTACTTGTCGAAGCTTTTGTGGGGAGTGTTGACGAGCTGCAAAAAATTTACGATCATGCAATTAAACAAAACTATAGGTTTTATAGTTTTGGCGACGCAATGCTAGTAATCTAGGTTACGCATTTACCCGTTTAATGTAAATTTTGTAAAAATTTTTCTGTGTTTGCCAGCTTACAAGCAACACCACTATCTTTACCAGAGAGTAATTGTAATTTGCCAGGGTTAGTCATGTAATCGGCAAATACTTCAGCCTTATCTTCTTCAATGC
>JAYUBM010000156.1:0-3369 GCA_043740875.1 bacterium
TAAGGCAGAAATTCTAGCATCGGTTGATAATAAGCAAGTTACTATAATCACGGCCGAAACAGGCGCCGGTAAAAGTACGCAGATACCCCAATTTTTAGCCGAACACGGTTATAAAAAGGTCATTGTTACACAGCCTCGTATATTAGCTGCCCGAA
Source organism: bacterium (assembly GCA_043740875.1). Classification (GTDB taxonomy): domain Bacteria; phylum Patescibacteriota; class Saccharimonadia; order Saccharimonadales; family SZUA-47; genus JBBQVE01. The sequence goes on from JAYUBM010000156.1 coordinate 156, forward strand.
ACTTAAGTAGCCGTGTACGTCAAGAATACTCATGGCGCCGCGGTAAAGATAGCACTGCGCTAGTTGGTTACCGCACAGCTCACGAACAAGACGACAGCCCGAGTAATGTTATTTTGTATTGCACAGATGGTCTGCAACTAGTACGTGAATTAACGGGAAACGGTACCAACGAAAAACAAGTATTGGTGCTTGATGAAATTCACGAATGGAATGAAAACATGGAAGTATTAATTGCTTGGGCTAAAAAACGCTGCCAAGATGAACCACTATTTAAGCTCGTACTTATGAGCGCGACAATCGAAGCCGAAAGCCTGGCAACATATTTTGGATCGGACCCACCCATAACTGTTGCCGGCAGAAGTTTTTCTGTAGTGCAAAAATATGCTCATGACCTTATTCGTGAACTTAAGCAACAACTATTAACTAGCACAAAGAATATATTAGTTTTTTTACCAGGAAAATCAGAAATAGAGCAGGTAAGCGATATTTTAGAAGACTCCGGAATTAACGCCATGATTATTCCACTTCATAGCCAGCTTGAACCAGAAAGCCAGCAAAAAGCTTTCGAAAGTTATGCAAACGGTAAAGTTGTGCTGGCTACTAACATTGCACAAACGAGCATAACTATTGACGACATTGATGTGGTTATAGATTCGGGGCTCGAACGAAGGACTGAAGTGCGAAGTGGAGTCGAAGGTCTATTTATATCCGAAATATCCCAGGCCGATTGCCTGCAGCGGGCAGGCCGCACAGGCCGCACAAAAGAAGGATTGTATATCTTGGCAAAATATAACAAAATGCCTTGTTTGCCATTAATCGAACGCCCGGCTTACGGTATACCTGAAATTATGCGTAAACATATCGACAGATTGGTGCTACGACTAGCAAATGTCGGTATAGATATTGAAAACCTCGAATTTTTTCATGCACCGAGTAAAAAAACCATTAAATTAGCTAAAAGTACACTTGCCACGCTTGGGGCTCTGCAAAATGGGACAGTAACAGCCATTGGTCATAAAATGGAGCGGTTTCCGGTCGAATCTAATTATGGGCGTATGCTTGTCGAAGCGCAGCGCTATTCAGTAGCAGTCCAGGCTAAATTAGCAATTATTATTGCTATTCAAGAAGTCGGAGGCATTGTGAAGGGTGGACCACGTTTTAGCGGTTGGCGACAATATACCCATCAAAACAGATCTGACTTAGTTGCTCAGTTCGATGTATTTATGGCTCTGCCACGTATTGATAGCGAAGCATATGAAGAACTAGGCATAATTGCTAAAAATGTTGATAAAGCGCAAGAAGTAAACGAACGGCTCATGCGCGAGCTAGTAATAAGTAATAATAAGGGATCTGAACAATCACTGTCGGCCGAAGAAGATGATCAACTACTGAAGTGTATAATTGCAGGCCAATTGCATCAGTTATGGGTTATGAACGAAGAAGGTGAGGCTATACATCTGGGTAGTAACCAACCCCGCGAAATTAGCAGTACGACAGTTGTAAAGCGAGCAGTTGTATTTGCCGGTACACCCTTTGATTTAGAAATCGCCACATCGATGGGTCTGGAAACACTGCATTTGGTTAATGATATTACAACTGTGCAACTAAATTGGCTCGAAGAACTAGCGCCCGAAAAGTTCAGTGTGCAAACAGGTAAAGTATATTTTGATGGCATTCTGGGAAGTTTAGCCACGCGTCTATATATAAAATTTAACGGACAAATAGTCGAAACTGCCGGCACGCAGTTACTGCAAAATACACGGCAAAATCAAAAACTTTTTATGACTTTATACGCTAACTGGATATGCCAGAAAATCGAAAAAGAACGGCAGAAATTGCAGGCTACGACCTTACAAAATGTTCCGCGTGTTCCGTTAAAATGGGTGCAAATTAAAATTAATCAGCTAGCACAAGGCGTGGTGTCATTAGCCGAGCTTAGAAAAGATGACATATCTGAGCTAAACAAGCTAATAACACTTGAGTATTGGTTTGAAAAAGATTTAATAAATGGCGTTGGCTCGAAGCGGCAAGCCAAAGAGCATAAAAAACAACATAAACACCGCCACCACGGCTGGCTGTCACGCCGAAAAAAACAGCGCTAAAGTAGATTTACCATCTGATGGGAATGGGGGACTTAAAAATCGGAAACAAGCGGCAGTATTTTTGTCAAAAATATCCCCTTTGCAACATTAAATTCTATATAAAAGTAAGCTTTCTAATTTATTTTGCTGTGTAAGTATATTTATTGTTACATCTGTTTACTGCGTTCATAATTAAGATTAATGTCATTATCTTTTTCTGATCCTACGACAATATATGGCATGAGTGTACTCCTTAAATTAACTTTAGCTTATTTTTTATACTTAACGTAAAAAAAATATCATACATGCTATAAGATTTGTTATCAGTCAAAAAATTCACATGGCAGTATGTATAAAGTCTGCCTTTACTAATGTGCAATACTATTATGAGTGAAGTTTAAAAATTATTTTTATATAGGTTTAGCGATAAGCTTAGTTTGGCTACTGCGCTGCATTATAGCTGGCACATTTAATTACTACATGTTTATCATTGGCAATATGTTCTTGGCACTAGTACCGTTACTGTTAGAGCCATTTTTTAATTTAAGTAAAAAATACCTAAAAGGCTATAGTGCTTTTATAGGTAAATTAATTGTCGCGGTAATCTGGTTGCTATTTTTACCAAATGCATTTTATATTCTTACCGATTTACTATATTTAAACCCCGCAGTATTAATAAACGCTCGTGGCGATAATCAAGTGTATGCACAGCATTATTCCCGGTACGAAGGCCTCTATGTATTAGATTCATTGTTCTTACTTTTAGCGGCGGTATACGGTGCCTATGCCGGAGGCCAAGCTTTAGACAATGTTTATACGTATTTTAGTCGTCATATGTCAAAAATATTGGTAACGCTTAGTACGGCATTCCTTATATTTCTGACAGCTGTAGGTGTGTACATTGGCCGTTTTTCACGGTGGAACAGCTGGGATGGTTTGCTTCACCCAATAAGTATCTTGAATGACCTGACCCATATTATAAGCTCAGCCGAGCGTAACAGATTATTTGTCGTAATGTCGGCTATAACAATTTTTGAAATTATTAGCTTAGTTTACATAAGACATAACCGAAATCAAATGAACAAATCTGTACCAACTATAATTTAATAAATATTGTATAATATTAATAATGA
>JAYUBM010000157.1:0-3361 GCA_043740875.1 bacterium
AGCATCACAAAAGATACCGATGTTGTGATTGCTACCCAAGAGATATTGCAGGTTGCCCCCAGCAAGCGACTGACTATTACAACGCCAGGTGAATTTGAGATATTTAACGTATCTATTAAGGGAATTTCGGCGCGGGCCCATATTGACCAACCTGGCCAAAAAACAGCCACCATGTACAAGTTTATAGCCGAAGATACACATATTTTGGTAACCGGACACGTGTACCCTGAACTCGACGACAAACAGCTCGAAGAAATCGGCCGGGTTGATATACTTGTTATTCCCGTTGGTGGCAATGGCTTTACGCTTGACCCATTGGGTGCCCTGAAGATAATCCGTAAAATAGAACCATCAACAGTGGTGCCAACCCAGTACGCAATTAAAGGCCTGAATTACGAAGTGCCGGCAATGAGCCTTGAAGAAGCACTGCAGAACCTTACTATGCAGCCTAAAGATACCGTCGAAAAACTGAAGGCTAAGGGCCTTGAAATCGACTCCCAAGCCAGCCTTATCCTTGTGCAGTCTTACGCCAAGTAACTAAACAGGTATAGAAAGTGTCATATCTTAAAATAGCTATAAACGGGCACGGTGGCAGCGGTAAAACATCTTTATCGAACGAACTCGGGGTGGCGCTTGCCCAGGCTTTTATAAAGCATGGCGACGATTATTTTAGCTATACAACTCTTCGTTTTGAGCAAGATGAATGCAACAAGGATTTTATTGCAAAAATTGCCGCAAATAATAATGAAATAACGCATTTTAGCTATGATCACGCAACAAAAACCAAGCTTTTTACGACTAATAAAGGTATTGAAATTGTTATTTTTGAAGGTGTTGGGTCGTGGCGGGATGCCTTTAAGGTAAATTGGGACATAAAAATTTGGGTGGATGAAGACAAGCAGACATGTATGACGCGGATGAGTGCGCGCGAAGAAGCTGGCTTTTGGCCCGAAGGCACCCCCGAAAAATGGTGGCAAGAAGAAGTAGATCTATTCACAAAAGAGAATCACAAAAAGCAGGCCGACTTGACGCTAGATTGTAATACTACGTTAGAAGATAGAGTTGAAAAGTGCCTCGTATTTATAAGTAAACTCTAGCATTTCTACCAATCCGTTCAAGACTTAACTACTAACCTAACGGTGTATAATATATTGATGAATAAATATCAACGCCTGATTGATGGTGCTGAAGTTCGTGAAATGCACGACCCGACAACTGGTGGTAGTTTGCACGGTGCATTATACGGTGATACAAAAAGCCACAGGGCTTTTGTACAGCCCTTACCGCTTTTTTCGAATATCGGGTCGAGTGACAGGGCAGTGCAGGCTGCGGCTCTGGCAGAGCTTACCGGTGCAAAGGTGTTGCAAATAACAAGCAATGGCTTTCGTGGTAGTAGCCTTCGGCCATCACATCTCAGGGGCTATTTAACGGGCAATATGTCGCCTCATGCTTGGAGCGTTGACAGCGTGCTGCATAAGGACAGGCCCCTCGGTGATGTTCCACCACAAGAAGCAGTATTTATTGGTGAGTCGCTGGCTGCCGCAACGACATCTAAGCTAGGACGCCTGGGGATTGCAAAACAACTGGTATTAATTGAAGCCTGCGGAATGAGCGGACAATCACAGTTCGGACTTTTAAAGCGGTTATTGATTGATGAATTTAGCGTGAATGAGGCACGGCGAGCAGCGCTTGTGAATAAAGCTATAAATGGGCTGGTTCTGCCTAACAATTTTTCCCCAAGCTTTAGAAAAGGTATTAGTAGCCTTCCTATTAATCCACTTGTCGCTTTATGCATGTTAACGCCAGGGTTTGGCAGTGAAGCCGCCTTTTCCGACCTAGACGCAGGCCTTTCTGAGTATAAGGATCTGAGAATATCAGGCCGTTCGGCAGAAAAATCGTTAGCTTTTCCTAACCCCGAAGTCATTCACAGCTATCAAATATTGCAATCAAAACATGGGAGTGACAGGGTATTTTATGGCACAATTACCGGCGAAAGCCATTATACGGCGACGGCCGATCCCGAAGTATTCGCGGCGCTTGTGCAAGAACAAACAGCCGAGATTTTAGGGCAGTAAAAAAGACGTACTTTGGTACGTCTTTTTAGTTGTACAACAAGTGGTTGTTTTATGAAGCCTGAATTAACAGACCCTTCTTTTTGAGTGTACGGATAGCTTGTGTGCTGATTTTGACACGCACTTTACGGCCATCGACCATCAGGGTTTTCTTTTGTAGGTTTGGTTTCCAGACCTTTTTGGTACGGCGCAAAGAAAAGCTGACACTGTTGCCGTACTGCTTGCCTTTGCCGGTGAGATCGCATTTCATCATGACGTTTTATTCCTAAATATTAAAAGATTTAGTCTTAATTATACCTTTCTACCTCTTACTAGTCAACCCAAGCACCAACCAGGTATAATGTACCTATGTTCTCACATATTAGTCTTACGACCGTTGTAGTCATTTTAGTTATTATATTTTTTTCAACCGCACTTCACGAACTCATGCATGCTTATGTTGCACTGCGGCTGGGTGATGATTTGGCGCATTCACGGGGACGAATATCACTGAACCCACTGCGGCATATAGACCCTTTTTTAACCGTTATACTGCCGCTGGTGCTGCTTTTAACCACCGGTACGCCCATTCTGGCGGCTAAGCCGGTGCCTATTAATACATCGCGCCTTAGGGGCGGAGAAATGGGTATGGCGCTGGTTGGTGTGGCGGGGCCACTGACAAACTTGTTGTTAGCGGTAGTGGCAGCTGGTATTTTGCGTACCACTAACCTTAGTGGCTTTGGGCTAGATTTTGCCTATACGTTTTTAAGAATCAACATTGCACTGTTTGTTTTTAACATGATTCCGTTTCCGCCACTCGATGGGTCGCGCGTACTGTATGCCTTTGCCCCAGAACCGGTGCAGCGCGTTATGCAACAGATAGAAAGCTTTGGCATCTTTGGTATTATCATTCTTATTACTGTCTTAGCGCCCGTTATTGGCCCAATACTTTTTACGGTCGAAAACGGCCTGAGCCGCCTACTAATCGGCTAGCCAAACCTAGACTGCACTTTTTTGCGAAGGGTCCCCATGCTCGTATATAATTGAATAGGTCAACGGCTTATCAGCATATATGATTTTCTGGATACGAAAATCAAGGGAGCCACTTAGGCACCCGCCTTGGCGGGTGTACAGCAGCTCCCACCTTGCGTTTAAGCCGGGTAAATCATTGCTGACGTATGACGTTGACCATTTTAGGTTTTGTTTCTTGCGCAAGTACGATACGTACCAAATAACGGGGATTAGCGCAGTTGGTAGCGCGCGCGGCTGGGGGTCGCGAGGTCGTGAGTTCAAGTCTCGCATCCCCGACC
>JAYUBM010000158.1:0-3281 GCA_043740875.1 bacterium
TATTGTGTCGTAATGAATGAGTGAGCGCAAGCATGAGCAGTTTGACTTACGCGACTCGATTTTGTATACTACTTTTACTTCTGTAGTTTTGGGATAAAACTAGAATCCTTGTAAAAAAGATTTTGGGTTACAGAAAGATAAACAATTAAACAAAACAAAAGATAGATAATTTCATAGCCTTGTATAAGGATGTTTCCAATACGCACTGCGGATGAAATTTAGGGAGGTGTTATGCCAGTTAAAGTGAAGATAATCTCTTCGCGTCAATTAAAAGTTGCCGTGAGGGTGCGACGGGCCGAATGGCAGGAATACTTAGCGTATTAACAGGCGTCTTCAAGTAATTTAGTTCGTAGTTTTTGGTGCTTCGGTAGTAACTGGTGGAGGCTGTGTGGCTGGGCTAGCAACCGTTTTTGATGGCTTACCGGTTTTAGCTAAAATTGCGGCATCGATAACTGCGCTCAGTTTCTCTAACGTGCTTATCGAATTGGTTTCTTCAATCTGCTTGTCGTCTATAAATATACTTGGTGTCCCGGTAAGTTTTAATTTATTGCCTTTTTCACGGTCGGCATTAATAGCCGCGTTAGTATCAGCGCTGGCAAAGTCTTTTCTGTAGCGGACCATATCCAGGCCTAATTGCTGGGCAAATGCTTCAAAATCTTTCGGTGCATTGGTTGAATTTTTCCAGCCGTCTTGGTTGTCATAAAGTAAATCGTGCATCTCCCAGAATTTATTCTGGTTAGAAGCGGCGTGCGCCGCTCGGGCTGCCGACTGGGCATTTTGGTGAATGGTAATTAACGGGAAATTTACAAACTGAAAAGTTATTTCCTCTTTGTATTTTTCTTTCACTTGGTTTAATAGAGGCGAAAAGAACTTACAGCCAGGACATTGAAAATCACCGAATTCTATTAGTCTTACACCTGTTTTACCTTCACCGTATAGGTGGCTCGTAGGTTTTGCCCCGGCAGCCGATTTTGATGATTTACTGTCTTTTTTTAATAAGTAACCACCGCCAATGACTAAAAATATGGCTAGTATTATAATAATAAACTTCTTCACGCGTTTGGTAACCTCTTAATTACATTCAGTATAGCGTAAGTGTACTGTTACAATAAACATATGCAGGCGCTCCTGGTTGTAACGGTCATTATTCTCCTCCTTAGTTTGATCGCTTTGTGGACGTCTTTTGCTAGTAGTTTACTTTTATCGAGTCGGTTTGAGCTAAAAAAGAAAGCACAAACGGGTCAGCCCCAAGCAAAAATTATTTATGCGCTGAGTGCCTCTGGCCGCGAAGTTTTGGTGGCAATGCTGCTGGGCAGTTTGCTAGCTGTTGGGCTAATAGTTACGCTACTGGATATATATATGTACACTGTATTAGCGGCCATGGCGGCGGCTCTAGTAACAGCGGTAATCAGTATATTATTACCGCTGGCCTACGGCGAAAAACTAGGCTTAAAAATTACTGTATGGCTGGCACCACTTGCCAATAAAATACTGTTTGTTTTGCGTCCGCTGTCCCGGCCGCTCGGAAAACTTCTCGACAACGCTCTTGGCAAAAAGTCATTACTGTACAGCAAAGACCAATTACTACGTATAATAGACGACCACACCACGTCACCCTATGCCGATATTACCGTAGCCGAAGCTAAACTGGTACGCCACAGTTTGTTATTTGGGCGCATAAAAATTGCCGATGTTATGGTGCCGCGCACAATTGTTAACAGTGTTGGTGCCGATGAACAGATGGGCCCAGTACTGATGGACGAGCTGCACACAAGTGGCCACAGCAGGTTTCCGGTGTCTGATGCAGTTAACAAAGACCTAATAGTTGGCACGCTTTACTTGCATGATTTAGTTGGTGAAAAAAAGAGTGGAACGGTAAAGTCACTGATGAGCCGCCAGGTGTTTTTTGTGCATGAAGAACTAGATCTTTATCATGCCCTCGACGCCTTTATCAAAACAAAACATCATTTATTTATTGTAGTTAATAACTTCGAGGAATATGTGGGAATACTGACTATCGAAGATGTTATCGAACAAGTATTAGGCCGCCAGATTGTTGATGAATTCGATAATTATGAAAATTTGCGCGACGTTGCCGCACTGCGGGCTGCAAAAGAACGTACACTACACACCGAAAAAATGGTAAAATAGCTAAGAATATGGGCTTATTTCATACATTAGATAATAATAACCGGGCGAGCAGCACACAGCTGGCCGGCTGTTTGCTGCGTTAATAGCCCTGACTTACGACCACAACTTTAAACTACTTATAAAGGATATTTCCTATGCAAACTAGAACCTATGCACTCGACAGTTCCACCCAGGTTGGGCAAGAAATAACCGTTAAGGGTTGGGTAGCGTCTCGCCGCGACCATGGCGGCCTGATATTTATTGATGTCCGTGATCATACCGGAATTTTGCAGCTTACTATTCAGCCAGAATCTAAGTTGGCTTTTGATACCGCCCAAGAACTGCGTGATGAATTTGTAATTTCGGCAACCGGCAGCGTAAAAGAGCGCGCTGATGATTTAAAAAATCCGAACATCGAAACGGGAACTGTAGAACTTATTGTGAGTGAACTTGTGGTACTAAACAAAAGTGAGGCTTTGCCGATTCCTGTTAGTTCACAACAAACAGTCAGTGAAGAAAACCGCCTAAAATACCGTTACCTTGACCTGCGCCGACCCAAAATGCAAATGATGCTAAAAAAGCGCGCCTTAATGTACCGTAACATTCGCAGCTATATGGACAACCTTGATTTTACCGAAATTCAAACGCCTATTTTGGCCAACTCTAGCCCCGAAGGTGCCCGCGACTTTTTGATTCCTGCCCGATTAAGGCCAGGTAGTTTTTATGCCTTGCCTCAGGCCCCACAACAGTTTAAGCAACTGCTTATGGTGGGTGGCGTACCGCGATATTACCAAATGGCGGCTTGTTTTCGCGATGAAGACCCACGAGCCGACCGGCTGTATGGCGAATTTTATCAGCTCGACCTTGAAATGTCTTTTGTCGAAAACGGCGAAGAAATCCGTAGTATGATCGAGCCACTGATAAAGCAGTTATCGACTGATTTTGCAGGCAAAAAACTGCTGTCTGATGTTATTCCCCGAATTACCTACAAAGACGCCATGAACACCTACGGATCAGACAAGCCTGACCTCCGTTACGGCATGCACTTAACCGATCTTTCAGGGCCACTAAAAGACTGCGGTTTTGGCGTGTTTAGCAATGCTATTAAAGACGGTGGAGTCGTAAAAGCCATCTGTGTAACCGGCGGCGCT
>JAYUBM010000159.1:0-10388 GCA_043740875.1 bacterium
AAAACCCATCTTTTGGTGGGTTACATGTTTGGTGCAGGGTTATGAACGAAGTCAGAACGCTACTCCTAACCTACTGCTGCGGATGTGTTGTGTGATGCCGACGGTCTGTAATGCCCTGAATGCCCGTAGCTATTGCTGCAACACCAAAAGCACCGATAACTCCAGCAGCACCTAACTCCGTCACTTTTAGCATAATATTCTGGCCGCTTTCTGCTATAGCAATTCCACCGGCAATGACTGCAGCTTCAAGACCTGCCCCAACAGCTAACACCGGTAAGTCTTGGCTATATAATCTATTTTCAATACCCATACGATTGCCCTTTACTCAATAGTATATACCAGTCAACAACACTGTCTTAATATATGTATAGTCCTGAGTTTTCCCGGATAAACAGTGAGCTATAAAATCCGTGGTGCAGAGGGAAGGATTCGAACCTTCGAAGGCATAAGCCGACAGATTTACAGTCTGTTGTGTTTGACCGCTTCACTACCTCTGCACGTGGAGCCACCTGTCGGATTCGAACCGACGACATTCAGTTTACAAAACTGACGCTCTACCAACTGAGCTAAGGCGGCACTTAATAAAACTACAGATTAAAGAGTATCAAAATTTTAACAATATTACCAGATATACGTGACTGTTTACCATAATTCTGCTAGGGTTAACGCATGACGCATATCTTTACTAAATACTGGTGGAAGCACTGGCTTTCTGTACCATTTATATGGTTTATGATGATACCAGCAATATTTTTACATATTTGCATCGAACTTTATCACCAAATTAGCTTTCGGTTATACGGCATCGAACGAGTAAAACTATCGGATTTTATTAACTTAGACCGCGATAAGCTGAGCTACCTTAGCTCACTTGATAAGTTAAACTGCGCGTATTGTTCATATGTAAACGGAATTTTTGGTTACGCTAGCGAAATTAGCCATCGCACCGAGTACTATTGGTGCGCTATCAAGCATTCTAACCAGCCTAATAACCCTGTATTCGAATACCAGGATAAGTTTGCACCTTATGGTGACAAAACAGCCTTCGAGTCTATACGGGCCTCACGACCCCAAAAACTCCACTAGTAACTACCAGGTTATATAAATGTTTTGCACGTCCTGTGGATGCTATAATTTGCCTATGATAGAAAAGGAAGTGTTAGAATCTTTATATTTCGATAAAAAACTTTCAAAAATGCAGATAAGTATTGAATTAAAGATTTCATCCAGTAAAGTTGATTACTGGTTCAGAAAACACAAGCTAAATCCAAGGTCTAGAAAAGATGCAACATATTTACATTACAACAGAGGGGTCGAGCCATTTGAAATAAAAATGCCTTCAGACATGAAAGACTACTTTTTATATGGTTTGGGATTGGGATTATTTTGGGGTGAAGGTAATAAAGTTAGTCCTCATAGCGTAAGACTAGGGAATACAGATCTAGACTTGATAAAATATTTTTTGAAGTTCATTACAGAGTTCTGTGGGGTAAAGAAAAGTAAAATTAGATTCGGGTTACAAATATTCAATGATATTGATGTAGATACAGCCTTGTTGCACTGGCAAACAGAGCTAGGCTATGGAGTTAGTAACTTTATGCCTTCTGTAGTTGTGAGTCCACCTCAAGGAAAGGGAACTTACCGAAAGAAAAGTGAATTTGGAGTTTTGACTGTTTACGTCCATAATAAACACCTAAGAGAATGGTTTATCGAAGAAATCGATATCTTACGCCGACATAGCTCAGGGGTAGAGCACAATCATGGTAAGATTGGGGTCCCGAGTTCAATTCTCGGTGTCGGCTCCATATCTGTTTGACCGAAGAGTAGAAAACTGATAGAATAATTGAAAAGGTATTTATTTTTATGGCTAAAAAAGGCGACAAACGAAAAATTGTAGGTATGGTAAGCAGCGAAAGCGGCCATCGTACATATTACACACCCAAAAACACCCAGAACACCCCGGACAAACTAAAACTGCGTAAGTACGACCCAACATTGCGCCGGCACGTTGTGTATGAAGAGACCAAGAAAAACCTTGGCCGCAACGAAGTAAAACCTCGTAAAGGTTAGTTTGTTTCAGTAGTTAAAAGCGCGCCCCAAGGGGTGCATTTTTAATTCCCTCTAGCATTATAGTTTAAGACGAAACGTCGAGAATCGTGTTAACTAACTCTGCATGACTCCACACCAGTGGTGATACCCCTGTATGAATACCAGTTTCAGGCTGTACTTGTTCGGCAAGCACGCCACTAGTACCAGCGCAGTTAAGACACCACTGTATAAGGTCAGATGCAGCGGCCGAATTACCTATGCGTATGTAATACTGCGCCAGCCATAAGGTAGTAACAAACCACGGGTTACCCTTATACGCAGGCGAAGAGGCAAAATAGTGATCATACTCATAGCGCGGCACTCCACCTATCGGTGCAGAATTTAACAATTCACGCTCTATTGTTTTAGCACCGTCAATAAGCTGCTGTTTATCCCGTATGTAATCAAACATAAACACCCCATACCAGCTGGACACATCGAGTGTATTATCAAAATTTAGGTTACCGTCTTGGCTCAGTAAAAAGCCTTTTCGCCACGCCAACCGTTCTTTGTCATAAAATATGTCTTGGTTTTCAAGCAGGGTATCTGCAGTAGACTTCCAGTGTGCATAATCATCGTCATGACCAAATTTATCGGCAAGTGCACTAGCAACAACCAGAGCCTTATAGGTAATGGCAGCGGTATAGGTATTAGTCAAAAACTTTTCTTCCCACAAATCATAACTGGCATGTGGTAAACCAGTCTGTTTATCAATAAATTTATGCATAAAATCTGCAGCTGGTTTTATGAAGCGTTCGTACAGTTTTTCAACAAACTCGGCATCTTGGCTATAATCAAGATATTCTCCTAACATAAACAGTACGATCGCCGTTTCATCTTCCTGGATTGCTAATTCCTTATGGCGACCATGCAAAAGCGGGTGCCAAGTACTACCAATAGCTTTATCGGGCTGGTATTTGTGCATCATATAACCGTCGGGGTGCATAATATCAGCACAAAATTCAAAAAAACGTTTTGCCTCAATTTTATATCCAAGGCGGATAAGTGGCCATAATACAAATGCACCGTCACGTGGCCAAACATAACTGTAATAATCGCGACCATAATTATAAATAGACGAATCGCAGCTGGCGATAACGCCGCCGCGTTTATCTATATGTGCTTTAATAATTAATAGTGAGCGGGTGAGTGGTTCGCTCAAACTTGGGTGCACCGAACGGCGCTGAAGCGTTGAACGATCTAGCCAAGTGTGCCACCGTTTGCGCGTCTTTTCAAGCAGCGGTTCAAGGCCTTCTTTCATGAAAGTCAGATGTACTTTTTCAGCCGCTTGCTGGGTGTCCGAGGCAATTATCCAGTAATCAACCCCAACTTCGTCAAATGCAGCAATCGTCTGCGCAAAGCGAATAACCGAATCGACACCGGCGTGTTCGACAGCCGACCCTGAAAGTTCACCATCCTCTGCGTCTCGAAAAGTGCCCTCTTTGCCTTCAAGGCCATAATTACCAACAGCAAACTGGTCAAACGCTTTGCCATCTGCGGTGCGTCCACCTATAAGTAATGTTACTCTGCCTTTATAGTCAAGAATGTACTTTTCGTCGGGTTCATACAGGGCGGTATCGGCCCTACCTCCGTGTGATATCTGAAAGACCTGGTGCATAAATAGCCTAATTTCACGGGTAGAGTCACTGTGGTTAAGTATACGAATATGACGGCAGAAGGCGTCGGTATCGCTGCCCACAAAATCCTGGAATTGTAGCTCTATTTTTAACGCATCTGAATGCATCGACACACTGCTAACTAGCGCCGTCGGTTCAAAACTGACTTGTATGCTCCACGACCCATCGTCTACCCAACTAAATACGCCGTCGACCCATAAGCCAATTAAGTGATGCAGGCTCCGCGCTGTTGTCAGATTTTCTAGCCCCACATATGGATAATAAAAATCATGTACCAAGCCATGCTCGTTCAAGCCAATTGTCAGTGCACCGTTTCCTAAAATAACAGGCCGGCCCATCGTTAAACAACCACACCATTCTCGGCTAAACGGAATTTGAGGTCATGATAAGCATTTATAAAATTCATATAGGCTATATACGGAGTGTCGTAGGGGCTAAAGTAAGCGTGTACATCGCCATCACTCCACCATTTTGTACACATATAATAAAAATGATCGCTAGTTTGTAGCCTGCGCCAATCTTCGATCAAGCTGAGATCATTTGTATGTAATATTGGTTGCTGTAAATCATATAATGACCGTATGGCACCTTGTTGCATTTTGTTGCCGAGCCATGCTGTTAAATCCCGTTCGGTATCGGCCCAAGTTATAGTGTTCGGAACATCTATAAAATCTACGGCCTCGAAAGTAGTCGCGGCTTCGGTAATGGTCATAAAAGTATGTTCGGGAGTATTTAACCAGGCCTTTGGTAGCTGTTCAAGAAAATCAAAAATTCCACTATCAGCCCACTGGTGTTCCCCGAAAGTTTCGTAATCCATAAATAAGTTTATTAATGGCTGGTCCCATGCGGTATTCGTCCAGTTCATAAATTTCTCTGTTGTAAGGGGGTATTCTTCCCATGATTTATTACTAAATCTAAAAGCTATATCATCACTAAGCTTATAGTTTTTAGTCAGCAAACGAATGTTATCCGTATAAGAAGGACGATAGACAAAGTTCGGGCTACGCCAACCCATAATAGGATCCCAGCCTTCACACAAAATAGCTTTATATCCGGCTTTATCAGCCCAGTAAGCCAAATCATTATTGTAGCTAAGTTCGGTATTACGGAACGCCGTGGGCGTCACACCAAATAACTGCTGTATTTTTTCACGGTGCATTTTAACTTGGGTTTCAAATTCTGTACGCGAATAAAAAAAGGCCAGTGAATGATGATATGTTTCGGCTACTATTTCTACGCGTCCGGTTGCGACTATTTTTCTAAAACTGTCGAGCACATGAGGCGCATAAGCTTCTAACTGAGCAATAACTGTCCCCGTTATTGATAATGAAAGTTTAAACTTAGGATTATCTTCAAGCATACGAAGTAGACGTTCATTTGTAGGTATATACGACTTATCGGCTACTTTTCGTATAATATCGGCATTATTAGTTGCATCGCCCGCCGGTGCATCAAAATAGTCGTGTTTCATACCAGTATCAAAAATTGAATATTGTCTTACCCTAAACGGCTGATGGACGTGTAAGTACAACACAACGGCGCGCTGACTATTCATGATGCTACCTTTAGCTGATTGTCATAAACTCGCATAAATTTACGTGCAGTGTTAGCCCATGACAACTGCTGAATTTCATTAAAACTATCTTCACTCAACTGATTCTGTAAATCTTGATTTTTAACGACTGCAACAACTTGGTTGGCCATTTCGTTAATATCCCAGTAATCAACCTTGAGCGCTGTGCGCATAACTTCGGCGACACCTGACTGCTTACTGACAAGTGCCGGCACATGAAAAGCTGCTGACTCAAACGGTGTCAAACCAAAAGGTTCGCTTACAGACGGCATTGCGGTAAGGTCACAAATGCCAAAGGCATCACGCCACTGCTTGCCGCGCTGAAAGCCTGCGAATATAACAGCATGACCTATGCCTAATTCGGCAGCTAATTCCATAAGTTCAGTGTTCTGTTCACCCGATCCGACTATAAGTAAAATTGTTTTGGGTACTTTTTCGACAACCACTTTGAAAGCATGCAGTAAATTATATAACCCTTTTTGAACAGTTAAGCGGCCTACATACATAACAACTTTATAGCCATTTTGACGCATTGTTTCAAGATAGTGATAGCTGTTTTGTCCCTGAACGCTCTCATACATATTTAAATCAAAACTATTATGTATAACTTCAATTTTGTCAGCCGGTATATGGTATTCACGCACTATAACATCTTTGGTGTACTGCGATACCGTAACAACGCGGTCGGCAATCATCATGCCCTGATACTCAATTTCCCACACTAGAGGGTTACCGCGCTTTGCACCGGCTCGGTCATACTCCATGGCATGCATATTAACTATCAGAGGTTTACCAGTAAGCTGCTTGGCACGAATAGCCGGCCGTATCGTTAACCAGTCAAAAGCATGAATAACGTCATACTCTGCAAGTTTAACTATATTTTCTATCGATTTTTCGTAAATTTTATGAAAATCGAACAAACTTACCCATTCATCTTGGCCTTTATCATCTGTAAATTTAAGACTATCGTATACATTGCCGGCCTTTTGTACTTGGCCAACACTAGCCGGCACAGCAGGAATAACATTCATAAAATCAATTGCCGAATGATCGGCAGTATAGGGAACTATAAAGTCAATGTCAGCCCCGTGCGCACTCAGAGCGCGGCACATGTGATAACATGCGACTCCCAAACCGCCAGAATTATGTGGTGGCAATTCCCAACCCAGCATTAAAACTTTCAAATAATTTCCTCAATGTTTGCTGTTTCTATTCGGTTATAAGTATAAGTATTTACCCCTAAAAACACAAGCTTTATTAACTACAGAAAAGCCATAAAATATGGTGTGGTAATCTTAACCATTTATTGTTATAATAATATTAAATAAACTTCGTTAGATACGGCGTAATTATACAGTAAAACGGCATATATATTTGCGTTTGAAGTATTAATAAGCAGAGACTAGCACTATAAAAGGAAATTATTCATGGATCCACAGAAAATACGAAACGTGGCAATTATTGCCCATGTCGACCACGGCAAAACAACCCTTGTAGATGGGCTCTTAAAGCAGTCGAATACTTTCCGCGATAATCAGGCCGAAATGTCACAAGATCTTATCATGGATAGTGGTGATCAAGAAAAAGAACGTGGTATAACCATTACAGCCAAAATTACTTCTGTTCAGCATAATGATTACCGCATAAACATTGTCGATACACCAGGCCACGCAGATTTTAGCGGTGAGGTTGAACGCACCCTTAATATGGCCGACGGCTGTTTACTTATTGTCGATGCCCAAGAGGGCCCTATGCCACAAACTAAATTTGTTCTGTCAAAGGCGTTGGCTTTGAACCTGAAACCTATTGTTGTTATCAATAAAATAGATAAACCAGCTAGCCGTATCGCCGAAGTTCGCAATGAGCTTGACGACCTGTTCTTAGAACTTGCCGTACATGAAGAACAGCTGCACTATCCGGTGTATTACGCTATCGGGCGAGAAGGCAAAGCCTGGAAAGAATTACCAAGTGATCCATCAGCACCTGGTGATCTAGAATCACTTTTTAGCGCCATTATTAATGAAATTCCGGCCCCTACCATTGAACTGGATAAACCTTTCCAAATGCTTATAAACGCTTTAGCCTGGGATAGTTTCAAGGGTAAGTATGCTATTGGCCGCATTACCCGTGGGCAGGTAAAAACCGGTGACACAGTAACGCTTTGTAAAAAAGACGGCACCTTTGTAAAATCAAAGGTTGACAACGTGTTTATGAGCCGCGGCGTTTCTCGGTTCGAAGTAGGTATAGGCGTTGCTGGTGATATAGTGCAGCTGACCGGCATAGCCGATGTGCAGATTGGTGAAACCATTGCCGATGGCACAAACCCTGAAGCCTTGCCCGTTTTTGAAGTAGAGGCTCCGACGCTTCGTATTTATCTTGGACCTAACACCAGCCCATTCAAGGGTCAAGAAGGTGAATTTAGTACTAGTCGTCAGATTAAAGAACGTCTAAAGAAAGAGCTCGAAACAAATGTCGGTTTACGTGTCAGCGATGATGGAATTGGCTTTACGGTCAGTGGCCGCGGCGAACTTCACTTAAGCGTCCTTATCGAAGCTATGCGCCGAGAAGGTTATGAATTCGAAGTCGGCCGTCCGCAAGTGGTGACCCATGAAGAAAATGGCATAACAATGGAGCCTGTCGAAGAAGTAATCATTGAAGTTCCTGCTGAACACGTCGGTGCAGTACAAATGGAACTTGGCACCCGTCGCGCCAGTCTTAAAGAACAATTTTCGAGCAATAAAGGCGTTACAAAACTTGTCTATGAAATGCCAACGCGTGCTTTACTTGGTATGCGGAACATACTTATGACAAGTACAAAAGGTACAATTGTCATGAACACCTTACCGCAGGGTTTTCAAGCACTAGGCACAAGCTTGCAACAACTGCGCAGCGGTGCCTTGATTGCTTTCGAAACTGGTATTACTACACCGTACGCTCTGCAAAACGTCGAAGAACGTGGTACAAATTTTATCGGCCCTGCTATAAAGGTTTATGCCGGTCAGATTATAGGCCTAAATACCCGTCAAGATGATATGGAGATTAATGTTTGTAGGGCAAAACACCTTACTAATATGCGTACATCAAGCAGCGACGGGGTAGTGCAACTTACGCCTCCAATTATTTTTAGTCTAGAACAGTGCCTAGACTTCATCGAAAACGATGAATTACTTGAGGTAACGCCTAAAACTCTACGTCTACGTAAAAAAGAACTCGACCAAAACAAGCGTAAACGTAACAAATAATATCAAAAATACTTGTTTATTAGCATAATTGGTATATAGTTACTTTGAAATGCTGCGTTCTCCATCCTTCGAAAACTATCTAGAACAAATCTATTTAAACAAATACCACCAAATTGCGGTAGCAGCTTTAAAAGCGCTGCGCGGCAATGACAGGCTAGACCAAGCAACCGTTGACCATTCAGAACGTACCAGCCGTATGTGCCAAGTGCTGGGGTATGCTGCCGGATTAAAAATCGGTACAGCCACCGCCTTATCGATTGGTGCCGAACTCCATGATACCGGCAAAGAACATTGCCTAGACATTATCTCTAACGGTAGGCAAATTACTCAGGCTGAGCGTACTGTCGTGCAACAGCACCCTGAAGCCGGTAAAGTTTTTAGTGAAAACTTATTTAAACCTGATCAACAAAAGCTTATTCCGCGGTTAGCAGTCTTGCTTATTGGCAGCCATCATACGTTTAACAAAGAAAGTTCTCAGGATTATCCAGCTTTCGATACTTTAGGAGTAAGAAGTTACGAAGTACCCGTGTTGCGTAGAGTGGGTACATTACTGGCCGTGGCAGACACTATAGAGTCATTAACAAATGCCGAAGGCCGAACATACCGTAAAATGCGCTTAAGGCAAGAAGGCATAGCACAAAATAACGGCGTCATAGGTTTACACGAGGCTGCAGGCATAGCATGTGCCCAGATCATAGATATTGACGTGCGCTATAATATGGACGCCTCAAGAATTACTGATTTACTTGCAGAGCAAACTGAATTTTTAGTAACACAATCTTTAGCAGCTTAAATCATTAATTTTTTAGCACTAAACAACTATATTAAAGTCACTTAAAAGCGTGGCCCTAAAAAGTTCATTCGTTTTAAGTTCATTATTGGGTACTTCAATGCCATTTTTTATAAGTAACTTTCGCAAAAGTTCAGTCGGTAACCCAATTCCTGTATGTGCGTTACCTTGTGTACTTATGTAAGGACGTAGTAGGGGATGTTGTTTTGCATAGCCTCCGGCTTTATCATATGGGTCGTCCGTTGCAATATAACTTGCAATTATGTCTTCCGGAAGCTTGCCAAACGTAACCTGTACCGTATCAACATCTTTGTCTTGTACGCCATCATTAATGCAAACAACAACGACCGAAGAAACAACATCATGTGTTCTACCGCTTACTGCACGTAGCATGCGGTAGGCCTCTGCTGCGTTAGCTGGCTTTGCAAGCTGCTTTCCATCGATTACAACTATCGAATCACAACCAACCACATACGCATCAGGATACTGCTTTGCAACGTCCATCGCTTTACCAAACCCAAGCTCAATTGCTACCTCTTGCGCCGAACGTTTGTCGTCTAAATTTTCGTCAAAATTACTTGGTATTACCGTGTACTGTAAGCCCATACAATCCATCAAAACCTTACGTCGCGGCGATCCAGAAGCTAGTATTAATCTTTTCATAGAGCCTAATGGTAACAAAAAACACGTCTGTTATCGAGCTTATCATCAATTACATAAGTTATAAAACTACAGTATGATAGTTATGTGGATACCAGTATTAAATTTATAGCACAGCAACTTCGCCGAAACGGTGATTCTTTGGGATCAATAGTGAAACAGACGGGCTTACCTCGCAGCACAATATATGGATGGATAAGGGAGGTTAAACTTAGCAGTTCAGCAGCAGAAAGGCTAAAAGAAAACAAAGCAGAACTACTCGCAGAATCACGCTTGAAGAGTGTACAGACATACGCAAAACGACGACAGAATGCTAAAATCGTCGCAACAGAAGGTGCTAAATCAATTGTAGCCCTGCTTCCTTCGTTATTTTCAGTGGATATGCTTGTTTTATCTAT
>JAYUBM010000160.1:0-3091 GCA_043740875.1 bacterium
GTATGTTCGTTTGGTATCAAAAGCAGATGATCGGTGACTTTGCGGCCATCCCAAATACTGTAGGGAAATATATTACGAATAATTTTGAAGTAGGTGGTCTGGCGGATCAGCTGGGGACTCTTTCCGTGTATTTTACAAAAATCACAGTCACGATTTCCCGAGTTTTTTTTAGATTTCAAATAGGTATTATACTCATTGGTTTCTTTGCGCGTGCGGTTGTAGCCCATACCCTAAACCAAACACTTTTGTAAAATGGTTTGTATGCTATCGGCTACCGGCATAACAGATAACCTTGATTGCCTGACAAGCCCAAAACTAGCGAACTCTGGACTAGCTTTTATCTTATTTAATGTTAGCGGCGTTTTGAATTTGCTTACAAATTTTAGAGTGACTGCCCAACTGCGACGTGGGTCGGCGGTGTTCAAAAAAGGTACACCGGTTACTGTCGCTAAACCAACGATTGCTTTGGTCGTTAGCGATTCGTAAATATACACCATATCGCCAGGTTTCATCTGTTTTATAAAAAGCATAGCAGCATTATTGTGAACACCGTCCCACAGCGTCGTACCTTCTTTTATGAAGTCGGCAAGGCTGTATGAATCAGGATCAGTTTTTGCTAAAAAGTAACTCATCAATACATTATAACCAAGCAATCAAAATATGTTTCTATAAAAAATAAACTTATCTAGTAAATTAGATAAACAATTTGCTAGCCTAATCCGCTTAATGCTTATTCCAGCAGGTATAGTCTCGAACTCATTGTAAATCGGTGATACAATGACGCCATGTACAAGCATATCCTTGATCATTATGCTTATATAAGCCGCGGGTTTGTGACGGCATGGATAGTGCTGGGCGCTTTATTTTTGATGATCGCGACTATCCGTTATAAAAGTTTTTTTGAAAAAGGCATCCACACAAAAACAAAACCTTTTAAAAAACAGGCGGCACCAAAACGGAATAGAAAATGATACGTCATTTTTTGATGGGAATAATAAGTTTTTTGCTTTTGAGTGTGCCGCACGCCGTACTTGCAAGCTCGTACAATGTTTCGGCGAGCGTTCCTTTTGACATACCGAGCCAGCCAGCTACAATAGCCAGCAATTTACAAAATACGATTAGTACCTCGGCAGCAGTGACTGTTTCAGGTACTTGCCAAAGACTTATACCAGTTACGATAGTAACAATTTGGCGTGATCGGGCAGTACTGGGCTCGGTGGCCTGCCAACTTGGCGGAACGTATAGTTTGCAGATAATGCTCACGGGTGGGGTAAATAATTTGGTGGCAAAAACAGCCAATATATCTAACGTATACGGGCCAAGCAGCACAGCTGTTTCGATTACCTACAATCCTCCTAAAGCTGATTCACCACCCCCAATTATTCCCTCGTTGTCTCCCGTACAAATTGCCGCCAATAAAGCCGAAGTTTCGGACTTGCAAATACATACGGCAGAGCCATTTAGCGTTTTACCAATCACCAATGTAGTGACTATTTCGGTTACGGTGAGTGGTGGCACAACGCCCTATGAAATTACTCTTAATTGGGGTGACGGTGCAACCGATTCCAAAACAGAAAATTCGGCCGGTACCTTTGATTTTAAGCATACTTACGATAAACCGGGCAGTTATGCAGTTAAAGCAAAAGTAAGGGACGTATTAGGCGCCGAAACCGAATATGAATTTGCAGTTGTGAGTGTTTCGGCCACACCCGCACTTACTGGTACGCCGAACGGCGGCATCCAAGCTAAACCAAACCATAAGTTTAGCGTTGATAGTAGATGGTTTTTGGCTGGTGCACCAATGTTTTTTGCGGGCGCTTTTTTTGTCGGTCGCAGTTACCAATTGCACATTTTATCTAACGCCAAAATGGCAAAGATACCACGTAAAAAATGAAGTATAAAAAAGTAATTGGCAGTGTATTTGGCTGTTTGATTATTGCCGGCGTTATAGCACTACATTCGTGGTGGCAACAGCCATCTATAGCGAAGTATCGTCCCCAAACCTCGGTGGCTGTACAGGGTGCACAAATCACTATTGTCCCACTCGAAAGCCGCTACATTACCACTGGGGTACCCGATTTTTTGCATTCCAAAAACACTTACGAGAAATCTTTGGGTCCCATTTATGGGCAATATCTTTACATCAATAAAGATCCGAATGTTGCTGACCAAGTTGGTGTGACGGTAGCCAGCCGCGAAAGCCGTGAGCTAACCGAAGTATCGTCAGTGAAGTTACGTACCACAAACGGCAGCCTATATAATGAAACAACTCTGTTAAATGCTCCGGTAGGTGCCCGTGTCTTTAGCGCAGTTAACAACTATGAAATTTCGGTTTTTTGGAGTTATCAAGATATGTATGCTGCCGTTGTGGTGAGTGGTACTGCCGACCGCCGCCCCCAGCTAGAACAAACCATGACGACGATTCTAACTTCTTGGCAATGGCGCTAGGTTTAGGTCTGTTATTATATGATTATGTTTAAGGGTGCGAGTTATGTATTTTTGGGGAGCTTATTAAGTGTATCTGGTTTGTTTTCTGCAGTACCTACCAGTACTAACTTCACTTTAAAGGCTTATGATTTTGGTAGCGGTGGCGGCAGTTCGTCAAGCACAAGCTACAAACTTGATGCAAATGCTGGTGCACAAGGTGCTGGTGGATTAACTTCGACGAACTATAGATCTATAAACGGTGAACTGGTCACCCAAAATACGAGTGTTCCGGCAGCTCCCACGCTGTCTAACCCCAATAATTATTATGACCGTCTTAAACTGGTAGTAAATACTGGCAATAATTCCACCGATACAAGATTTTTAATTGCCATAAGTAGCGATAGTTTTGCATCCACCCAATATGTACAGGCCGACAATAGCATCGGAGCGAATTATACGATAGGTAATTATCAAACGTATGCGTTATGGGGGGGCGCCAGTGGCTTTTTAATTTTAGGACTTTCACCTTCTACAACGTATCAGGTAAAAGTACGGGCTTTTGCTGGAAATTTTAGTGAAAGTGCCTATAGCGTGGCAACGCCCGGTATTGCAACCATAGCCACGACGATATCTTTTAGCGTTACAACAACGTTGGCTGCAGTAC
>JAYUBM010000161.1:0-3082 GCA_043740875.1 bacterium
TTTTACTGGGCCTGGCCGCGGCACGATTTGCAGGGCAGGGAATTGCACCCGAATACATGGTTGTTTGTATAATCTTGAGCGTTGTAACTTTGCGCAAAAAAAGCTTGCTAACTGCCACCATGCTGGCGCTGTTAGGTATAAGTATCGGATTGTGGCGCGGCGGCCAGTTTTTGATGCAAACGGCACCATATGCGTCGCTCAGTTCACAAAAGGTCACGCTTTCGGTAACGGCCGACAGTAGCGCCGTGTATACCACCGGCAGCCAACTTGAATTTGATGCTGCCCACATTACCGTTTTGCAACCGTATGGCGTTAATTTGCCGGGTAAAATGGTTATAAGCGGTTATGGCGAAAACAGCGTGCTGCGCGGGGACAAATTGATTGTAACGGGCAAATTGTATAAGCGCCGCGGTGGCAAGCAAGCGGGAATAAGCTTTGCGAATATAAAAGTTACGATGCGTTCGGCTTCGGTAATCGAAAAATTGCGGCGTGACTTTTTGGCGGGCCTAGCCACTGCTTTGCCAGAACCGCACGACCAATTTGCAGCCGGGTTATTGATAGGCCAACAAAGTGGCCTTTCAAATAGCGTCGTGACAATACTCCGCAGTGTGGGGCTAAGCCACATCATTGCCGTATCAGGCTATAATTTAACTATATTGGCAGAAGTTGCCCGCCGTAGAATAGGTAAAAAGTCAAAATATCGCAGTACCGTGACCAGCATACTGTTGATTTTGTTATTTGTGGCTTTGGCTGGGTCGAGTGCCTCGATCGCCCGCGCCGCTTTTGTATCTATACTAAGTTTACTTGGGGCCCACTATGGCCGGTCGGTAAAACCACTATTGCTTATATTACTCGCCGCTTGTCATACCGCACTTAGTAATCCGTTCAATCTGTGGTCGGACATTGGCTGGTATTTATCATTTTTGGCGTTTTTTGGAGTTTTAGTTGTTGCCCCCAGCGTTCAAAATCGTATTTACCGGCATAAAAAAGAACCCGGCAGTGTTGCCGCTTTGTTAATGGAGACAACCAGCGCACAGCTCATGACCATTCCTATCATTTTGTACATATTTGGTGAAGTATCTTTGGTGTCACTGGTTGCTAACCTTATTGTGGTGCCATTTGTGCCGCTGGCTATGCTTTTAAGCCTGCTGGCGGGCTTAGCAGGGATGATTACGCCGTCACTAGCGGGTTTTGTTGCCTGGCCGGCCCGAATACTTTTGGGCTTTATGCTGCAAATAAGCAGCTTACTGTCGCGTATTCCGCATGCGCTGCAACAAGCTAAAATATCAGCACTAATTATGGCCGGAATGTACGTGCTTATAGTGACTGGTGTGCTAATAATGCGCAAAAAGACGCTCAAATATGATAAAGTAGTAACAGAATAACAGGGATGATACCGTATGTCTGGACACAGTAAGTGGTCAACTATCAAAAGAGCCAAGGGTGCCAAAGATGCCGTTCGCGGCGCAGTATTTACTCGGCTTGGTAATATGATTGCCTTGGCTGCTCGTAGCGGCCTTGATCCGGATATGAATTTTTCGCTTAGGTTGGCGATCGATAAAGCCAAAGCTGCTAATATGCCGGCAAATACCATCGAACGGGCCATAAAGCGGGTCAGCGATAAATCACAGGCACAGGTTACCGAAATTATGTATGAAGGCTATGGGCCGGGCGGGGCAGCTATTTTGGTAGAATGCGCCACCGACAACCTAAACCGTACGTTTCCTGAAGTACGCCTGGCATTTAGTAAACATGGTGGCAATATTGCCGAAAAGGGCAGTGTCGCTTTTCAGTTTAAGCATGTAGGATTTATACGGGTGCAAGGCGCCAGTGAAGCTATTTTGTTGCAAGTATTAGATGCCGGCGCCGATGATGCCAGCGAAGAAGTTGGTGACACGCTGGTATATACCGACCCAAAACAGCTGGCAATTGTACGTAGTGCCATTCAGGCTGCAGGGCTTACCGTCAAAGAAGCCGAACTTACCTATGAACCAAACACAACCATCGAAATAACCGACGAAGCGACCGAAGGAAAAATCGTTCGGCTTATGGAAGCGTTGGAAGATATTGACGATGTGGTTGCCACCCACACCAACCTTGCCTGAAACCTCTCATACTTGCACTCCTTGGGCGTAAACCTGCGTCAAAAAGTCTCACCGTACTTGCGTACGGCTCGACTTTTGTGCTCGGTTTTCATCCCAAGTAGCACTAAGTATGAAAGGTTTTATCGTATAGGCGTTAGAATGTATGGATGAGGTTATTTTTGTCTTCACAAGACTTTGGGGTACATGCAGAGCTTGCTCGCCAACTCGCAGGTACTAACAATCGAGCTGCATTTATTAAGAATGCACAAGATGATAAGCCTTCCGAAGAACGAAATTTTACGACACCTCAAAAAAGGTTGATGTTTGAAAACGCAGGTTTTAGTTTTGAAGAGTTAGATTTGCGTGATTTTTTTGGAAGGCCAAAAGAATTAGAGGCAAAAATTGAAATGTTTGGATCGGTTTGGTGTGCGGGTGGAAACACATTTATTTTACGAAGAGCAATGAAAGCATCCGGACTAGACGAAATCCTTATTAGGCTCATCAAGGAAGACAAAATACTCTACGGTGGTTGGAGCGCTGGTGCGTGCGTTGTTGCTGACTCACTACATGGGGTACAGTATGGTGATAGGCCTTCACCTGAAGCGGTGCCGTCAGGCTATCCCATAAAGGAAACTGTATGGGAAGGCCTCGGTTTGGTAGATTTTATGATAATCCCGCACTGCAATATGGACTGGTTTATCGATCCTGCAGCCAGTACCGAGGCTTATCTAAAGCAGCACAAAAGAGCTTATAAAAAACTTAACGACGGTCAGGTAGTGATAGTAAACGGTAAAGATGTACGGTTTTACGGATGAAAATACTTGGCATCGATCCGGGTAGTGGCATCATTGGTTTTGGCTGTATTGAACTAACCAAAAATACGCCTCGTTTAATTGATGCCGGTGTGATACGAACCACAATTGGCAATGATACTGCCAGCCGTTTATTAGAATTATATGATTCTATGACCGAACTAATTACCGAACTAAAGCCCGACG
>JAYUBM010000162.1:0-3010 GCA_043740875.1 bacterium
CGCGGAACAAGCTCGGTCGTAACTGTTACATTCAGTTTTAAGTCTTCCTCAAGGTTGGCTCGCCTTTTGGTGACGGGCGCGTCTAAATACCAGCTCGGGCTAACAAAGCGTTGTCCGGTAATGCCGGCAAGCTCTCGTGCTACGCCCAAAATACCAAAACAATCGGGGCGATGCGTAAACATTTTGTTTTCGCAGTCTATTACCAAATCGTCCAGGCCATACAACTGCTTGAATGGCGTGCCAACTACAGCGAGTTCTCCACCAACTTCTTGCGGATTAATTTCGAGTATACCCTCGTGATCTTCATTTATACCAAGTTCTTTTGCGCTGGCAAGCATACCATTACTAATAACACCGCGCAAATCGCGAGCACCGAGTACATAGGGCTCTTTGGCTAGGGTACTTGGAACAGTCGACCCAGGCGGTAACCAGGCAACTAGCATACCAACGCGCACATTCGGTGCACCGCACACAACTTGTACCAGCCCGTCTTGGTTACGGTCGGCGTCTTTAACTGCGCCGCCATCATCGATCATGCATATATGCAATTTATCTGCGTTCGGATGATCGGTGACAGACATAATTTTAGCAACAAAAATGCCGTCATAACGCGGACCGTAATCAATCACTTCTTCGATTGCCCCGAGTTGCGAACCAATTTTGTGCAGTAGTACGTCGCGCGGAATCGACTTTAAATCGACATTACTGTAATACTGCGCCCAATTAAGTGAAACTTTCATGCCATTACTTCCTGTGGGCTACCCATATCTTTAAACCATTTTTGTAAGTTGGCATATTCAATTTTAATTTCTATATCTAATAATTCAACAGCCACTTCAAGCTTTAACATTATCTCCGGATCAATAGTGATAACTTTTGTACCATGCAGCAATTTATACATGCCCTTTAGCTCAAAGGCATTGCCACGGGCTTTACCGTAATTCCATATTTTGTCACGAGGGTCTATCAAACCAATTGCAGCTGCCGTTGTGGTCGCAATGGTGATTGCAGCTTCTCTTAGTTTAAAGTCTATCGGGTAGTACAAATCCTCTTTGTATTTTTCGAGAATATCAAGAAAATGGATAGAAATAATATGGGCCAACTTCCAAATTTCATTATCTTCTAATTTTATACTATTTTTCATTTTTGTAACCTTGCTGCAAGTGCAAACTGCATAAAATACGCTTCGAGTGTTGCGTCAACTTCATCGGTGGTTACTGATCGGGCGAACATTTCGCGTGCGAGTAGTAACTCACGCGTTCTTGGTGATTTATGAGCTGCCCACAGACCCGCCGTAAAGTCTATTAAATCAAGTCCGCGCCTGAATGCACCGTTCATTCGATCTGTTTTTCCGTTTCTTTTAGCGCTCATAGCTCTGCCAACTTCCGAGCCTATGTTGCCCATTTGATTGAACATGTCCATTTTTATCCAGGCCTCGGTATCAAAATTATGATTAGTCATGAACAACCTCACCTATAAAAGTTAGTATGCTTTCACGAATTTTTTGGTCAAGTATACCTTTTGATGGATTTCCCTGACTGGGGCGTATGTTTATCATAGAATCTAATTCAATAAAATCATCTGTTCCATAGCTTTCCGGATGCAGGTTAACGCCCCACAAATCATTTTGTTTTGAGCCTTGTTCCATAAGGTATGCTTCGCCGTCAGCATGCATACCCATATCAACAATAAATATTCGTTTTTCGATATCAATGTCAGCCTTAACTAGTGAGCCATACATGGTGTCAGCCATTTCTTTTAACTCACGGATAGAAACTGATTTTACTACTTTCATGAAAATTGCCTCAAAAAATCTAATTTACCTGATTCAAAATGACGAATGTCTTCTATGCCATATTTCATAAGAACCAAGCGTTCGAGGCCGCCGCCCCACGCGAAGCCCGTGTAGATATTGCTATCAATACCGGCAGCTTTTAACACGTTGGGATGTATCATGCCGCAGCCTAAAAGTTCTAACCATTGGTCGGCTTCGGTATTTCCTTTCCGTAAAACCGCTGGACGTTCGATGGCAAATTCAAAGCTTGGCTCGGTGAATGGAAAATAAAATGGCTGGATTTTTGCTTTTAATTCTTGGCCAAAATATTCGCTCATGAAGGTGCGTAACACTGCTACCAAATTTCCAACATTAATATTTTTACCGACATACACTCCCTCGAGCTGGTAAAACGTATGTTCGTGTGTACTATCGATATCTTCATTACGGAAAACACGTCCCGGAATAAGGACCGCTATTGGCTTTCCGCCAATCAATTGTTCTTTGTACATTTTCAGAACACGGTTTTGCATAGTGCTGGTATGTGCGGGTGCAATCAGACCTTCGTCGGTCATAAAGGTATCGTAATCATCGCGTGCCGGGTGGCCCTCGGGAAAGTTAAGGCTTTCAAACATATGATAATCATCATCAATTTGGCGCGATTCAACAGCCGTAAAGCCCATGCGATAATAAATATCTAGAATAATTTCAAGCTCTGCCATAAGTGGATGCTTGCTACCATTTACGGCGCTACTAATCTGAGGCATTTTGCTGTTAAGATCGCAGGGTGCAGTCACGTCGATGGCTTGCCTCGTATCTGCCACGGCCGGCATAGCCGCTTGAAGCGCAACCTCTAATTGTTGCCGCAGTGTATTTACTTCATGGCCAAAATTACCTCGTTCTTCAGGTGGCAGAGTTTTGATTTGTTCAAACAAACTTTTGAGTTCTATAGAACGCAACACCTTCAGGTCACCATTCTGGGCTCTTAGTAACAATATATCTGCAATAGACTGTACATCGGTATTTGAATAACTCATCTATAACTATTGTACATCAGAATCGGTAATCAAGAACTTACTAAAAGCTAAAGAACTTTTTAGATATTGAAGAATGCTTTACTATACCCTTATGATAATACAACCAGCTATTGAACAGCTAAGTCCTATACTTGGTGTGCAACCCCTATATGCTGCCGCTCACAGGTTAGATAAACCAAGCACCGATCCATACGATATT
>JAYUBM010000163.1:0-9628 GCA_043740875.1 bacterium
GTGCCACATATCCTTCAATTCCCACAAGAGGCAATCTATTAGTTGCTGTTACGTCTAGCACTGGCGCTGTGGTGGCTGGGGCTTTACCCTTAGTCTTAAAGGCGAGAGTGCTGGCGGAGGCTGCTATCACTGCAACCAAACTGGTGTGGGGAGTATTCACTAATGGCTTTAGTACAAACTGTTAATCCAGCTGTTTCCACGGGTACGATAACTGCCTCTCCTGCTGCTACTAAACAGGGTAATCTTATCTTAGTCTTTATAGGAACTTCCGCTTTAACAGATACCGTTTCTACCGTAACTGATAATGCAGGCAATACCTATACCAAGGCTTATGGTGTAGCTAGCGGTACTGGTGGCGATACTGAATGCTGGTACTCAATAAATAGTGGCTCAACTACTTCTGTTGTAGTGACTTTTAGCGCTTCAGTAACTACAAAGTCCGTCTTTGTCAGAGAATATAATGGTATGAGTAAAACTGCTACTTGTTTAGATAAAACTATTAGCACCAGTGGCAGTGGTACGGCAGCTTCGACAGGAGCTAGTAGTGCCACACGTGACACGATAGAACTTGTCGTCTGTAGTTGTTCTTGTTTAGGGACCAACCCCACAAATTCAGCTGGGTCTGGGTTTGGCAACTATGCAAGTCAGGCTTTATTGGCAGGAGCTTCACTGCACTCTATAGAAGACCTAACTGCCAATACAATAGGCGTTCAAACTGGGCGTATGACTGCTGGTGGCACATTACCAGTATGGGACATAGGATTAGCAACTTTTGTCATCTCTCCTGGGAGAGGCGTAATTTTTAATGGGTATGTAACTACAGGTGACGGCATGAGTCGGTCAGAAGTGGCAAACTGATATGGCGAACACTCCAAAACGGATACAGTACAACGACACCGACTTTACTACTACGGGTGCCTCTAAAACATCCGCTACAATTACGTGGCAAGCTCAAGATGTTATCGTCGTTATATCAGCGAGTGAGAATACAACAACCTTCGGTACCCCTGTTTGTACAGGGCTTACTTTTACTCTCCAGAAATTTAACTCTACCGCTGGTTTTTGTAATACTGCCGTCTATACAGCTCGACCATCGGCGGCGGGTAGCGCAACTGTCGCGCAGACTAGTTCCGCCTCAACCCTTCGCTGGGCATTTGCAGTATGGGTCTATAGAGGTACAAATGGTGTCGGTGCATCATCCGAGCAACATACCACCACTAAGACAGTTGGCCTTACACCGTTAGCGGTTACCACGAACTCCTCCGTTGTCTGGGGAGCCTTTGACTTTAGTGCAGCGGCAACTACGGGTGCGACGCTTACTCCGGTGGCAACTAATACCACTGGTTTGGCCCAAGTCGCTGGGGCTTATTCCTTTTTTGTTGGCGACTTAACCCAGCAGACTAGTACGAGTTCGGTCCCATATGGCGTTACGGGGGGTTCTAGTACGGGGACATTCTCAATAGTGGCGCTGGAGATTATGGGCATTGGGTCGCTAGCAAATAATTACCAGTTTGTAAAAGTCGGTGACGGAATGTCAACATCGGAGCGCATAAGGTGAGAAAGCAAGCTATAATATGTATATGACAACTAAAAAAGGACCGAAGTACGGACATCCTGTATCCGAGGAGACTAGGCGTAAAATAAGCATTGCTTTTAAAGGACGCAAACTAACCCAAGAACATAAGGATAAAATTAGCAGTGGTAACATGGGTATTGTACGAACACCAGAGATGCGGAAGAAATATAGCGAAGCCGCCAAAAACCCCAACAAAAACGGAACTTTTACAGAGGGCTTTACTCCCTGGAATAAAGGTAAGAAAGTTCCACAGACTTCAGGCGCTAACAATGCGAACTGGAAAGGTGATGGAGTCAGTTATAGGAGTTTACATGCTTGGGTAAGGCGAGAGCTTGGCTCGCCAGATAAGTGCTATCATTGTGGTACAACAGAAAAGAGAGACATTAGATTCTTCCAATGGGCTAATAAGAGCCATGAATACCAAAGGGACTTATCAGACTGGATAAGATTATGTAGGCCGTGTCATCGCAAATATGGCGATAGTTATAGGCTACAACTCAAGGAGAAACTACGATAATGCCAGGCCCCACGATACACCTTATAGATAAATTCACTGGCACGACCCTTAGTTCTCTTTGGTCTACCACCAATCCAGCGCAAATTTCTACGCCTGGCTTTCTACAAATATCTAACGCGATATCTGGAACAACTTACGGTGTTGTTCAAAGCGTCGCGAATTATGACTTCACGGGCAGTTCGATATCTGCACGCCTTATAAGTGCTGGTAATCAGGCATTAGCCTCATGGCAAGCCCAGCCAGTCTTTATAGCGGTAGACGGTACGAACTGTGTCAACTGGTACGTTGGTGCAAACCAGATACACGCTCAAAAAGAGGTAGCAGGAGTATTTTCAGATGTTGCGACTTTAGCCTATAATGCAACCGCACACAAATGGTTCAGAGTACGGCATAGCGGTACGACAATCTATTGGGATTACTCGGCAGATGGCCGCACTTGGAAGAATCTAACCACCTTAGCTAACCCATTCGCATCTATAACTGCCGTCTTTCCTACGATTCAGGCAGGTACGTTCAATGCGGAAGCCTCACAGACTAGTATGCAGGTAGATAGTTTCAACTTCTTCGATAGTGGTAATACGATGAAGTCAATCCGCCCTCATCCTTTCAGCCCTGGATTGGCACGATAGTTAAATGTCGTTTTTGCAGCTACGCTCACCGTATCTAAAGAATGTACCGCCAGTTGCTACTGGCCCGCAGACGTATTTTTCTACCTTAAGCGCAACGCTAAGCTACACCGGGGCTATGCAAAAAGCGAACACCCGCACACAGACGGCGTCACTTGGATACACAGGTGTATTTGCCCGCCGTACAGCCCACGCGCAAACAGGCACGCTATCCTTTACGGGTACATTTACCACCATTGCCATACACAAGCTTGCACTAACCGCTGTGCTAGCTTTCACGGGCTTAATTACGCGGCAGATCAACAAATCAAGTACGGCCGTCGTAACCTTCACCGGCGCGTTTGCCAAACAGTCACGACGGGTATTTAGTGCTGCAACATCATTTGTCGGCACATTTATAACCGCTGCCCAGCATAAATTAAGTGTTGCCGGTGTCTTGTCGTTTACGGGCCTAGTAGTTGGCCGTGCCAACAAAGTGTTAACCGCCACCCTTAACTTTATAGGGGCAATAAGTAAGAGCATCGCGCACGCTTTAAGTGCTGCGCTATCCTTCACTGGCGCAATAAGTAGAAACATACAGCACGCCGTAACAGGGGTACTTACTTTCGCGGGCAGTGTTATTACTATTACCGCCCATCGCCTGTCGCTCACTGGTGTGTTATCTTTTACAGGCAGCATTAGTCGAGGAGTTATCCACAGCTTTACAGGGACGCTTAGTTATACTGGCGCTCTTACGCGCGCCGTGAATCGCACGCTTACCCTTGCCGGGTTAAGTTTTACCGGGGCAATAGTTAAGTCTATGCGCCGCGTCACCACCGCCACGCTATCGTTTACCGGGGCGCTTGCTACCCTTGCCGCACATGGGGTTAGCTTAAGCGCCGTTGTATCCTTTACGGGTACGTTTAGTAAGCAAGCAGCTAAAAGCGTGTCGGCCGCGCTCTCTTTCACCGGCAACATAACTAAAGCTGTCCTACGTGCCTTAACTGCTGCCACCTTATCTTTTACCGGGGCAATAACCCGCACCCTTACACGCGCCTATGTTGTAGTACTTAGCTTTACTGGTGCCATGTTCAAAACTAGTACTAAGACTATCAGTGCCACTGTATCTTTTGCTGGTACATTTACCAAAGCTGTTGCCCACAGCATGACGGCAACACTGGGTTTTGTCGGCTCGTTTAGCAAACTCCTAACACGCGTATTAGCAAACGCTGCACTTACCTTCACCGGCACGCATATAAAGAATATTGGCCGTGTCCTTACAGGGGCAACTTTAGGCTTTAGCGGTAGTATGGGGCGCTTAGTACGAAAGGCGTTAACGGCTACCGTTGGCTTTACAGGGGGTATAGGCAAAGCCATGACGCGCGCGCTTACGGGTGCACTATCCTTCACAGGTCAAGTTACTAAACTGCTTAGTCATAGCTTAAGCGCGGTGCTATCCTTTAGCGGCCTAGTAGCAACTGTTTTTACACACGGTGGCACGGCCTTTACGCAAGCACTAAGCGCCGGGTTAAGTTTTGTAGGGACACTTAGCAAAACAACTACTAACCCCTTGAGCGCGACGCTTGGCTTTACCGGGGTAATTGCGCGCAGCACGAAAAAAAGTTTACTTGCTATAGTATCGTTTAGCGGCAACATGCAAAAAACTATTAGCCACGCTTTAAGCGCGGGGCTATCGTTTACGGGAACACTAGCCCGCCGATCGGCTAAGGCGTTGAGCGCTGCCGTGTCATTTATAGGCTTACTTACGACTAGTTATATCCCCGGTGGTATCCAGTATTTAAAAAGCCTCACCGCTAACTTGTCGTTTACCGGGGCAGTAGCAAAGACTAACCGTAAGGCACTAAGCGCGAGCCTGTCCTTTGTAGGTAGCTTTATAACGGCCCTTACCGCCCTTACCCGCCGTACTACTGCCCTGTTTATGCGGGCAAAACCAGACACGCGACCACTTAATAAGGGCATTGCAAAAACAGTGTTACGACCGAGTGATAACCGCGTCACGATACGCATGGTAAACGGCCGTACTACCATAGAGACAAAAGAAAATCGAATACAACTAAGGTAACCTGATATATAATGACCGAGAAGGAACAACATGGCACAAACCCTATCAATTGACAACTACACCTCGCTTAACCTGTTAGAGTCCACACAATTAGATGCTGATGCTGCTGCCAGCGCTAGCAGTCTTATCGTTAGAAACAATCAAGATTTTGCTATAAACGATTTTATCGTTCTCGGGTCGCTTGGTACCGAGCGCTGCGAAAAATTGACCGTATTAAGTGTGACGGGTAGTACTACTATTGCACCGCTCGTTGCCACCAAGTTTGCACACCTACGCTTTGATGCGCTGCAAAAACTATTTGGTGATAAGATAAAAGTCTATACCGCACCGAATGTGGACGGCAGTGTACCGGCCGACAGCGCCTTTACGACCCTACTTACTACGCTCACAATTGATATTGACAACCAGTATACCAATTACACCGACAATGGCGGCTCTAGCGCCTTCTGGTATAAGTACAGCTACTTTAACTCAATAAGTAGCGCCGAGACCAGCGTTGCGGCAACTGTTGCCGTGCGCGGGGGCAATCTAGGCCAGTATTGTAGCATTGACGATATCCGCGACGAGGCGGGCATGAAGGGCAATACCTATATTACCGATGTGACGATTGATAAATACCGCCAAGAAGCACAGGACGAAATTAACGGTACGCTTGCTGGTTTATATACCATTCCGTTTATTGCGCCTATAAATAACAATATAGAGCAAGCTGCCAAGCTTATTGCTGCAGGCTTGCTACTTAAAAAAGATTACGGCGTGATGGTAAGCAGCGGTAACAAGGACGGGCAAAACAAAGTCGACGAGGGGCGCAAGCTACTGCAGCGCATTAACACGAAAGATATTATTTTACTAGATGTACTTGGACGCGACCTGCTAGTGCCAAACGCTGGGGGTGTCACATCGTGGCCGAATAATACAACCGATGCAGCCGACGCCAATGCGGGCGGTGGCGGCAGGTTATTCAGAATTAGTAATCGTTATTGATATGACAGATAGGTTTTAATATGCAAGTAAGTATTTTTATAAAAGGTGGCCCCGAGGCGATGCGTAAACTGCAAAAGCTGGGGCGCGGCATTAACCAGATGCCCGAAGTAATGGATAGAATGGGCGATTATTTAGCGGCCTATTATGCTAACGAGGGTATCCGCTCAGCGGGGCAAGTGTTCGGCACGCCGTGGCCCAAACTATCCCCGGCCTATGCGAGTTTAAAGCGCAAAAAATATGCCTCTGCACCGATGATGGTAGCAACGGGTGCGCTGCAAAGAGGCTTCCGTTATACCGCTAGTGCTACCTCTGTTAAGATCTACAACACGCAAGACTATTTTAAATTTCACAACTCTACTGCCCCGCGTACTAAAATACCGTTTCGACCGAGTGCCGGTATTAATAGCGCTAATATTAAGAAGATAAAAGAGTTAGTGACAGCACATATAAATAAACTATTGGCGGCTAACTAACATGGCGGAGTTATTTAAAGACACGACCGACCGCTTGTTGCAATACTTAAAAGATACCTTCGGTGATCAGTTTCATGCCTATTTTGAGGGCGACCCCGTACAAATCGGGCAATCGCTATTGCCGTGTATAGTTGTGCAAAAAGTAACCGGCACTATCCAGACCGGGCCAACCGGGGCCGACGAGAACATTGAGCAGATTATGATTAAGGTAATACTAAACAAGAAGGATGATTTTGGTGCGACCGAAACAAATGTCGAATTAACCGAACGTCGGTTGCGCCGTATTGTCGAGGCACGCGATAGCGTTACATTGCAGTATGTACCCGAATCTTTAATGGGCGGCTTGCGCACTAACATAACGCTTGGTGATGTAGTACTAGACATGAGCCATAACATTGCCTACGATTTAGATTTACGACCTGACGATATGATAACCAGCGAGGCGCACATCACCACTACCGTGCGCACCAGAATACTAGTGCCACAAAGACTTTAATAGTATAGTAACTAACAGGAGACAAAAAGGTTTATGTATACATACAAAAATAATGCTGGTCACGACATAGTTTTGCCCGGCATAGGTGTAGTTCAGGCAGGTGTTACGTTTAAGTATTTTGCAAAGATAGAGAACCCTAATTTAACAATAGTAGAAGCATCACCTGAGCAGTCGGTGATTGCTACAGAAGTACCGCAAGCCGGTACGGTTGTAAACGCCTCGCCAGTCGTTGCAACAGATGAAACAGAAGGAGTGATACAGTAATGGCAGAACGAGTTGCAAATCTGGGCTATTTTGGCCTTATTAAAGAAACGGCAGTCGGTGTTGCACTAACCCCTACCGATTATATCCCGCTGTATAAAGAAGCCATTAACACCGAGCTTAACCTTGTACCCGACACGCCGATTTTTGGCAACAAGTTCGAGCGCTACCAAGTATTACAAGGCCAGCGCACGCATAAAGGCAGCGTTGAGATTATGGCCGAGCCGAACACTATTGCCCGCCTGTGGGACATGACGCTTACAAAAGGCACCACCACCGGCGCAGGGCCGTACACACACCCCTACACGCTAGGAACAAGCAGCAACTCTTATACGGTGGATATTTCTACAGGTAACGTCGTAGCGCGCTACTGTGGTGTGCAAGCCTCTAACTTTAACCCGTCATGGGATAAGAACGAGATGCACGCTAACTTAACGATCAGTGCGCTGAGCAGCTTTCAGGGCCGTGAAATTGCCACCACCGTTACTACAACCATTACGCTTAAAACCGATTATGACCCGGTACCAAACAAAGGATTAGTAGTTGGCGATCTTGTACGCATCTATAAGGCAGCTACAGGTGCTACGCTCGACACCACCATTGCGACAGTGAACGCTGACGGTATTACCGTTACACTTGCGGCTAGCGCTGCCGCCTTTGCAGCCGGTGATTTTATCTTTTTACGCCCGGCAACGCCTAGCTTTACCTTGCTTACACCGTTTCTCTGGGCAAAAACTATCATCGGCTTTGGTGTGACCGCTGCTGCTGCATTAACGGCTGCAACTTACACCACGCAAACGCGCTTAGAACAAGGCAGCAACTGGACAGTTATGCACAAGTTTGAATCTGATGGCGGTGCTGAGCGCTCCGGTGGCTTTGACCCCGCGGCACTTGTGCGTACTACCGGTGACGTTGATTTTAAGGCGAAGAAGTTTTTTGATACGCCCGAAGATTTAGAAAATTATAACGGCCTTATTAAAAGTGCTGTCGTTATCCGTCACTTCTCAGGGCTTACCAACCAGTATGAAATGCGCATTACTATTAACCACATGAAAACCAGTGGCAAGGTCGTGCCGGACATTCAGTCGGTAAGTGTAAACTATTCCGAGATTGATTTTATACCGCAGTACGATAACACCGACGGCCAAGCCTTTGATGTAAAGATACTTAACAACTTAAGCGCTATTTAGTAGAAAGTACCCATGCCACAATTACGCGCCCCGACTAGCAAACTAAAGCACCTGATACTGCCGTCCACCGCGACCCTTGCCGAAGGCGACCAAGCCTTTGTCGATTTAGATGTGGGCAGCTTTAATACGTCCGACATACTAGCGCTGCAAGCCGTTGACCAGCAGTTGCTTAAAATGCAAGCCGAGATACTTGCCAACCGCATTAAAGATTGGAACTTTACCGAAGCCGATGGTAGTAAAACACCGATAGACTACGACGCTGTGGCGCGTTTAGAAATAGAGGATTTTCAGTTTCTTATAACTGAAATGAACACCCCCGACCCCGACGCGGAAACGCAAAAAAAAACTTTAATCGGGAACTAATACGTTACTTAAGCACGGCAAAAGAGAACCGTGACAAGAAAACCAATAACACGTTACCGCCCGCCCCGCTTGAGTATCTGCTATACATCTGGCGTCGTAAAATGAGTGCCAGCTACCAGCAAATGCTTGCTACCCCCTACGACATTGTTATGAACGACCTAGACATCATGGGATTAGAGAGCCAATTCAGTTAATAGCAGTTAAGTACAAAAAAAGGTACTATTGTAACAGGATAAAAATATGGTTGGCTTAGGCGACACAAACAACATAGATATACAGATTAAAACCGAGGCCAACACCGAGGGTATTAAAAAGACCGAAAGCGCGCTGCGCCAGATGGGTGCAGCCTCTGAAAAAAGTGGTTTATCTTTCGGTAAAATGGCCGGTGCGGTAGCAGCAGGACAGGCTATTTTTAATCTAGCAAGTGAGGCTATACGTGGCGTAGCTGGCTTCTTAAAAGAGAGTGTCACGGCAGCTGGCGAAAACGAGAAGTCTATTGCGCAGATGAACGCGGCTTTAGCGTCGACAAAAAACGCCTCCGGCATGACGGGCGATGAGCTTATAAAACTGTCTAAGACAATGCAGCAACATAGTACCTACTCACACGAGGCGGTATTATCCACTGAAGATTTGTTACTGACCTTTGAGAACGTTGGTAAAAATGTATTTCCGCAGGCAACCCAAGCCATACTCGATATGTCGACGGCTATGCATCAAGATTTAAAGACGACGGCTATACAGGTCGGCAAAGCCTTGCAAGACCCGGTAAAGGGTGCAACATCTTTGCGCCGTGTCGGTGTGATGCTTACAGACCAACAAAAGGAAATGATTAAAACCCTTGTTGCAACAGGTCAATCCGCCAAAGCGCAAGGGATTATTATAAAAGAGCTTGGCGTTGAATTTGGTGGCAGCGCCAAAGCCGCAGGCGATACCTTCGCAGGATCAATGATGAAATTAAAAAACAACATGAACGACGTAAAAGAATCACTCGGCCAAGCAATTATTAAGGGTATTACCCCTTTTACGCAAAAAGCCGCTGAGTTTTTATCGGCCGTTGACTGGGATAAGGCGCTTAGTACC
>JAYUBM010000164.1:0-2956 GCA_043740875.1 bacterium
CCATCAGCAAACTAACCGGAATAAGCGGCAAATACATGAGCATTACAAGTCCAACCGGAGCGTTTAAAAATATGGTCGCGAGTAATGTCAGCAGCAAGAAACTGGTTATGCTTGCTAGTAAAATTGGGCTAAAAAGAATGTAGCCTGCCAATAGGCGTTGACGAAAACTGGGCAGTTCACGCCAAAGACCCTTCCGCCATTCACTATAGAAGCCTTGGTTCCAGCGTACGCGTTGACGAAATAATCCCGCTAGCGATTCTGGCGTTTCTTCTTGAGTAGCTAAAATTGGATCGTAGTAGACAGCAGTTTTTGCTTGGAAACGTGTGCTAAGTAGCACGCCGAGCGAACAGTCTTCAGTTAGACTTTCGGGCCAGCCTCCGGCTTGGCATAACAGGTTGTAGCGGATAAATACCGTGTTGCCTCCTAGAGGCATAAATTTTTTGTCGGCTTGATAAGCCATAGCGCTACTGAACCAGCGGTAATATTCTAAAACATTATGCAAGGCGAACCAAGAAGAATCGTAATTCATAAGTTGAACGCCGCCTTGGACAATACTTATGCTACGATCCCTGAATGCGGCATCAATGTGTCGCAGTAATTCAGGATGCACGTTATCTTCGGCGTCAAATACACCAATTACAGTAAAGTCATTCTCTGCAAGCTGGCTTAATGCATAGTTTAACTGTTTGGGCTTATTAGGCTTTACATTTGAGTGCAGTGGGTACTGTAACACCGAAATTCGCGGTTCATTGGCGGCAGCTCTATAGGCCACCTTGAGTGTTTCGTGGTCGTCGTCACAAATGACAGAAATAATTTTTACCGAAAAGTGACTTTGCTTGGCAAGCTGGAGGAGTGTGCTTTCGAGCACGGTTGCCTCATGACGGGCGGGCACTATTAGGCAAAACCGTTCCTTTGAACGTCCAGGTTTTGGGAACTTTAAGCGATCGATGGCATCAGGTATCCTGTAGGCGTACATCATGCGCTTAACTTCGACACTGGCTTGCGCGAACAGTGCTAGCCCTGCTATTGCCAGTACTACCGCGAAAGTTAAGCCGACACTATAGTGTTCGGCAACAAGTATGACTGTAAGTACCACTAAAATCACGATAAATCTGGCGTGAGGAAATCTTGATAACTGAGTACTGGAAGCATCCTTTTCAGTTTTTTCAGCGAAGACCCACCGATCGCTCAATACGTAATTGACAATCATTATTGTGAAAAGGCATATAATATTTGCCGTTAAGTAATTGATAGAAAAGTTTATAGCTGAGGAAAGAATATTAAACGATACATGTACGGATATGAGCCATGCAAATAATAAATAACTGAGTGCAGTGGTTGCGGCGCGGGTCATGAAGAATTTATTGGCGGCATTGCTAGTTACCGTTCGCTGACGCCATGTCAGGCGCCTATTTAAAATATAATTCAGTCCAAAAGTAATCATCAATTGAAGAGCGTTAGCAGCTAGCGGCGACCAACCGAACACGTCAACCAGAACATATAACAGTAGCATGCCAAAAATGAAGACTGACCCCCCAATGCCACCGAACAGCACAATTTTTGGTAAACGGTAAAGTTGTTTGGCATAGCTAGCGACACGTAAGCTGGCGAGTTGGCCTATGAAGTCCAGTCCCTGTTTAAGATTACCGTGGCTCTCACCTGCCGTACGCTTGGCAAACTGTAACGGAACTTCAGTCACTGAAAGCTCAGGATGACTCACAAGAATTTCAAACAGAATTTTGAAACCGCTGGGGCTCAGCCTATTGGCATCTACGAGCTTACGATTAATTAGGAAAAAACCTGTCATTGGGTCACTGACACGGCGTAACCTTAGCGGAAAAAATAGTTTAGTAACAAATGTTGAGCATCTGGAAACTATATGACGTAAAGCATTGCTAAGGCCGTCTGCGCTGCCGCCGTCGCGATAACGCGAGGCGATAATCATGTCGTAATCTTTAGAAGCTAAAATCATTGAGGATATTGTTTCTGGTGGGTGTTGTAAGTCACCATCCATCACAACTATCTGGTCACACTTAGCCCGCTTTAAGCCATCACATACGGCACCAGAAAGACCGCCCCAAAGCATGTTATTTTTACGGTGAAAATTTCGTACGATGAAGGTTTTAGAGTTATAGTCTACCATGGCGATCTTAATTGCCTTTTCGGTCATATTGTCGCGGCTATCATAGACAAATAATACTTCAGTAGGTCGTTTGCCTAAGGCATTCTTAATTTGCTCGACAAGAGGTAAGATATTATCGGCTTCGTTCAAAACCGGCACAATCACTGTTGTGAGCGGTTTGAATTTTGGCCACTCATTCCACCGAGCTCGTCTAGACATGTTGGGCTCCCCCATAGCTATGCGTATTATTTAAGTAGAGAATATCATAAAATAGCAATACATACCAATATGTATTATAGCAATAGTCCTTATGATTAAAATTGCCGCATTTACCGCATATTAAGTATTAGCGTCGACAGAATACTTACACCATGATTTAATAGTTATGTGTATAAGTATTTGGAAGGCTGTATTGGTTCAAAGTATAATCTACGGAAACCTATTTACAGGCTCTTAAAAAAACGCGGCAGTTATTACAGTCTGCCTAGGCACTATAAACAAGTCAAAAGATTAAGACTAGGTAATCAATACGCTGTTTTCTTGGTTGGAATATTAATTGTAACATCTCTTATCGTTAGTAGCGCACTTAGTTTCTCCAACCTACATCATAATTCAAAATCGCCGTCGTTACCTCGTCATCATAGTACTAGCACCTCCAATAATCATTCCGAAACGCATGTCACCGCTAAAACCAAAACAGCAATCGCTGTTAATGCCGCTTCAGCCAAATTAGTTCCAGCAACCACACTAGCACCTACAGCTACAATAGAACCTACAACTACGGAGCCTTTTTTGTTTGGTTTGGGAGCCCAACTGGGGGGTGTTGTAAATGAA
>JAYUBM010000165.1:0-2946 GCA_043740875.1 bacterium
AAGATAAGCAACTAACGTCCCAGCTACCAGCTAATCAAAAACAAATACAGGCCTTTAAAAATTAGGCAACAGCCAATAAAAAAACATCGAACGAAGTAAGCTCGGTTAATTACTATTTATTTGGTAATAACCAAAGCAAAAGTCACCGACACTAGACTTACGTACATTGATATAGTTTGGAATGAGCCCGAGCAGAGCAACACAGGCGCACTTTAGTGCGACGAGTAGCGCACCACAGGTTTCGTCCAAAATATACGATGTACGTAAGTCCAAGACGAGGATAAACCAAAGCTCGAGGTTAGCTAATTGGCAGTCAACAAGTGGCACTCTAGGTAACCACTTAAAAAACCTATGTACATTTCACAAAAAAACACCTCCCAAAACTCCACCTCACATAAGTCTCTCAAGTACTGTGTTGCAAAATACAGTGCGGTGCGCAGGAAAGAAGTTAATTATGGTTTTTACAATCATTCACATAGCTTCTAAATACCTGTTCGTACCACCAACAAAAATAAAAACGAACCAAAAATAAAAACGTTGACTGCTGATTAGGTGACCTTGTAAAAACAAAAACGCTTCAAATTTGTTTGGCACGCTACGGGCGTAAACCTGCGTCAAAAATTCTCATCGTACATTCGTACGACTCCGAATTTTGTGCTCGGTTTTCATCCTTTATCGTACTCAAACAAATAAGAAGCACAAAAAACAAGAGAACATGCAAACAAAAAAACCAAAACAAAATGTGCAACACACACCTGTATTACTACACGAAGTGCTGACCACGCTAAAACCACAAAACGGCGATACATACCTCGACCTAACGGCAGGGTATGGTGGTCATGCAAGTGCTATTCTGGCAAAAACCGGATATGCATTTTCGACATTAGTAGACAGGGATATCAATGCTATCGGTGTCCTAGACAGACTATTTGCTGATCGGAAAGTAGAAATTATCAAAAATGATTTTTATGCAGCCAGCCAGTTTTTAGAAAGTAAAGGCACTCAGTATGATCTTATTTTGGCAGATTTGGGCGTATCGTCACCGCACCTTGATAATGCGAGCCGTGGTTTCACGTTTCGTGCTGATGGACCGCTGGATATGCGTATGGATGAAAGTTCGGCGCTAACTGCTGCTGATATAGTGAATAACTATGCGGAAGCAGATATTAGCGATATCTTAAAACGTTATGGTGAAGAACCAAAAGCGAAAAAGATAGCGCAACTCATAGTGGAAAACAGGCCCTTTACAAGAACCACGCACCTCGCCGAAATCGTTGCCCGAGCTTGGCCGGGGTATAGTCGGGTGCATCCCGCAACACGAACGTTTCAAGCGCTTCGTATTGCAGTTAATGACGAGCTTAAACAGCTCGAAAAATCATTACCATTATGGGAACACCTGCTTGCTCCGGAAGGGCGTCTTGCTGTCATTTCGTTCCATAGCCTAGAAGACAGGATCGTTAAGACCTACTTCAAGGCTAACACCGACAGTTATGACACCATGCTGACCAGCCTTACCAAACGTCCATTAAGGGCTGGGCAACCTGAATTAGTTATTAATCCGCGTGCCCGTAGCGCTAAACTGCGAGCCGTAGCGAAAATAAAAACAAAGGATTAACTAAAAGCACAAACAAACACTTATCAGAATAATAGAACGGAGGAAACCAAGTTCGTCTTGGCTGACTATTGAAGATATCTGCTGAAAAATGTGTTATATAAATCCGTAAACAAAAAGAATGGAGATAGCTATGCCTATACAGGTTAAAAGCTCTTCTCGCGCCTATAAAGTTGTCGTTAAAGTAATGTAGTTTAGGTCTACATTAAAGTTTGACTGACTTTATATTAAATTGGTGACTCCCGGGTTTAATTGCCGCTCGGGAGCCATCGGCCATGCCAATTATTTAACTATTAAAAACATAACTTAGGTTAAGCAAAAACAAATATATGACGTATTCTTCAACACTTAGTTTAGGGCGCCAGCGTTATACGCGCCGAAATCAGAATTCGGTCACGTTTCATGACGACTCTAAGCGGCTAGGACCTATAAGTAATGCTATATTATTGGTAGTGCTTGCATGTCTACTGGGACTTGTTTATCTTACGCAGGTAACCAAAACAAATGCCTACAGTTACCGCATCAGAAAATTGCAAACAGAACAGTCATCGTTAAAAAATGAGCGTGACGAGCTTGAAGTAGCAGCGGCTCGTTTGCAAGCCCTAGAAACTATAAAAAATAGCCCACAAGCAGCATCTCTCGTATCAGTAGCACCAAGCGCGAGCATTCAGAATTAAAATGGATTATAAACAAAAGTTCATTAAAGGTGTGTTTTATGCTAGGTCATCCAACAAGCAATCTAGATAAGCCCAAAAAACATATTTCCAAGCAGCGTGTATCGGTATGGTACGGGTTGCTTCTTGTTATTTTTGCAGTTTTTATAGTCCGGTTATTTTTCTTGCAAGTACTACGCCACGACTATTATC
Organism: bacterium; assembly: GCA_043740875.1. Lineage (GTDB taxonomy): Bacteria > Patescibacteriota > Saccharimonadia > Saccharimonadales > SZUA-47 > JBBQVE01. The sequence goes on from JAYUBM010000165.1 coordinate 2,479, forward strand.
AAAAAGTTGCCTTAAGCGGCCAATTAAAACAATATGACATACCGGCAGAGCGGGGTGTTATTAGGGCATACGATGGTGACACAATTGTGCCACTCGTATTAAATGAACAGCGCTTTACAATTTTAGCTGATCCAAAACTCATTAAAGACCCTGAAAAAACAGCGGCTATATTAGCACCGATTTTAGGTAAATCCCAAGATGAAATAAAAAAAATACTTAGTAAAAAATCACGTTATGAAATTTTGGCAAAAAAACTTAAAAAAGACCAAAACAGCCTTATTATAAAACTGGATCTTATAGGTATATTCAGTGACAAAGTGCCGGTACGAACCTATCCGCAAAACGAACTAGCCGCACAGCTTTTGGGCTTTGTGGATGACGAATCATCAGGCAAATATGGCGTAGAACAGGCCATGGAAACTACCTTGAAAGGCACTGCAGGAAAACTAAAGGCCATCACTGATCAAA
>JAYUBM010000166.1:0-9538 GCA_043740875.1 bacterium
CCCGGATCTTCGATCATTACTCGGCTAAACATCTGATGAACAATGATTTCAAGGTGTTTATCGGCAATGTTCTGTCCCTGTGCAGCAAAGATACGGAGGATTTCGTTCATGATATAGCGCTGTGTTGATTCGACACCGGCCAAGCGCATAAGCTCGTGCAGGTTAATCGAACCATTCGTTAGACGCTGACCACTAACGACTTCGTCGCCATCTTTTACAACTAATTGCTTGAAGCCTGGAATCTCATAACGCAAGACGCTTTGCTTAGCTGGAGTGATAATCACCATAGTACCTGTAAGCTCGGCTTTACCGGCCATAGGTGTTACAAGTGATTTTACTCCTTCATGAGCATCAGCAATCACATCTCCAATTGATACATCGCTTCCTGGTTTAATCTTAGGAATACGGCCATCAAGTGGAAGTTCGAGCTTTTCTTTGTCTTTTGCAGTGATCTGTATGACATAGTGGTCGCCATCTTCCCAAACATTAGCTGAACCGCTAATATCTGCTAAGAATGCTTGACCCTTTGGCGTACGGACTTCGAACAATTCTTCGACACGAGGTAAGCCTGACGTGATGTCATCACCGGCTACACCACCACTGTGGAAAGTCTTGAGTGTTAGCTGCGTACCCGGCTCACCAATACTTTGGGCGGCAATAACGCCGGCAGGATGGTAATTGCTGACAAGCTGGCCAGTAGCAGGGTCAATACCGTAACTCTTACGAGGAATTCCCCGAAGTGCTTGAACGCTGAGAACGCTCATGATCTTGACGTTGTCTACAATAAGATCTGCATCAATTGCATCAGCAATCTCTTTGGTGAACAGCTCACCCTTCTTAATGTAGTTGGCAACGTTAACAGCAGCAAAACGTCCTTGCAGACGGCTGCCGTAGCTTACGCCAATCTCTTCGGCGTCGACACGACGCATTTCGAAACCAGGATCAACCACAACTTCGTCGGTTGTAAAGACATCTTGCGCGACATCTACCAGACGACGAGTTAGGTAACCAGAGTCAGCAGTCTTGAGAGCGGTATCGATCATACCCTTACGTGCACCACGAGTAGCTGTAAAGTACTCAAGTGGGGTTAATCCCTGTTTGTAGTTGCTACGGATAGGGAGTTCGATGGCGCGTCCGGTTGCATCGGTAGTAACACCAAGCATACCTACAGCTGTTTTGACCTGGCCGATATTACCACGAGCACCGGATATAACGGCGATAGACATAGAACTGTCTTCGGTGGCAAACTGTGCCGCAAGTGTTTGTTGAACCGTAGCATCAGTGCTCATCCAGTTGTCTACAGTCAAACGGTAACGTTCTTCGTCGGTAATGAAACCTTGGTTAAACTGGTTGCTAATTTCAGCAGACTTGCTCTCGGCTTGTGTCATGATATCGCCGAGTCCGACAATATCCTTGAAGTCGTCCATACCCATTGAAATGCCAGATTTAGTAGCAAACTCAAATCCTAGGTCTTTGAGGTAATCAGCAATTTCTGCTGTCTTATCTTGCCCATAAGTCTGATACACAAGCGCCATAACGGCTTGTAGTTTCTTTTTTGTCATTGGTTCATTTTGGAAAGGAAAATCTTCTGGGAATATTTCATTGAATAAAACGCGGCCAAGTGTCGTTTCACGGCGTTCACCGCGGTAAAACACGCTAATTGGCTGCTGCATCGACATATTGTCAGTGTCCCGCGCCATTATGGCTTCACTTATGTCACTTATAACCCGGCGCTTTGTATTATGCAAACCTGGCCGGTCATAGGTGAGGTAAAAACAACCAAGTACAATATCTTGTTCAATATGTAAGATAGGTGATCCATCGGCCGGCTTGAGCAGGTTCTTGTTGCTTGCCATAATATCCCGAGCTTCGGCTTGTGCGGCAGCAGATAGTGGTAAGTGAACGGCCATTTGGTCACCATCGAAATCGGCGTTAAAACCTTTACAAACGAGTGGGTGTAATTGGATAGCCTTGCCTTCGGTAAGAACAGGCATAAAGGCTTGGATACTTAAACGGTGAAGGCTTGGTGCGCGGTTAAGCAGCACATATTTGCCCTTGATAACTTCGTCAACAGCATCCCAAACCGCCGTTTCGCTCAGTTCGATCATCCGGGTCGCACTGCGGATGTTATGAGCATATTCACGTTCGATAAGCCACCCAATAACAAAAGGCTTAAACAGTTCAAGCGCCATCATTTTTGGCAAACCACACTGGTTAATCTTAAGTTCGGGTCCGGCAATAATAACTGATCGGCCAGAATAATCGACACGTTTTCCGAGAAGGTTCTGGCGGAAACGGCCTTGTTTGCCCTTGAGCATGTCGCTGAGGCTCTTGAGCCTTCGGCGCTGACCTGTTGCTGCAACTGCCCGACCGCTTCTTGCACTGTTGTTATCGATCAGTGCATCAACTGCTTCTTGCAACATACGCTGTTCGTTTCGTCTTATAACTTCGGGGGCATTTAAGTCCATAAGCTTCTTGAGGCGATTATTACGGTTGATAACTCGGCGATATAAATCATTAAGGTCACTGGTTGCAAATCGGCCACCAGTAAGTTGCACCATCGGACGAAGATCTGGTGGAATAACTGGTAAAACGCTGAGGCACATGCTGTTTGGCTTAATGCCGGCACGTTGCATACCTTCTAACAAACGTAAACGCTTCATTAGCTTCTTTTTACGCTGTCCCTTGGCTTCTTCTGTTTCGATTCGGAGTGTTTCGATCAATTCATCAAGGTTGATAACATCCAGTAAAGCCTTCAGAGAAGCGCCACCCATGCCCACTTTAACAAGGGCACGTACTTCGCTTGGCATATTTCTAAAATCAGTTTCGCTGACGAGTGCTTGCGCCTGCAGGCTTTCGATTTGCGCCTTTAAGACTTCGTAATCTTTTGTGTGCTCATCGAGTTCTTTTGTTTGTAGGGCTGCAAGTTCTTTAACACTTGCACTCTCGGCTTTTGCTTCTGTCTCTAAGCGTAGTTTTATGGCTTCTTGTCCAGCATTAAACTCGGCTTCTTTGTCAGCAAGCATTTTATCACGGGAATCAGCATCAACCGTTATAACAACGTAGCTTGCAAAATATGCAATACGTTCTAGGTTTTTAACGGTCATACCTAGTAGCAAGCCAATTGCAGATGGTGTTCCACGTAAAAACCAGATATGTGCCACTGGTGAAGCCAGCGTAATGTGACCCATTCGCTCACGGCGAACGATACTTTTTGTGACAAGTTCGCCATTTTTATCTATTGCAGCTTCGCGGCTACGAACACCCTTATATTTGGCATCATGTGGGTTAATGTCTTTTACCGGCCCAAAGATTCGTTCACAGAATAAACCATCACGTTCAGGTTTTTGGGTTCGATAGTTAATGGTTTCAGGCTTGGTTATTTCGCCGTGGCTCCAATCCATAATGTCTTCCGGGCTAGCCACTGCCAAGCGTACTGCATCAAAATCTGCAATATTCATACCGGTTGTATACTTTCTCATTATGCAGCCTCCTTCATATCTTCATTGTCAGAAGAATATTCGTTGTTTACACCGGTATCAGGTTCTTTATCGACCGTGACTGAAACTGGTTCATTGTTTTCGTCTATAGAGATAACCTCGAAATCTTCCATAGTAATGTCTTCTGTTATGTCTATATTTGATTCCTTTTCGACTGGTACTTCTATAAGTGCCTGGTGTAATGCTTCGTCTTTGATGTTACTTGCCAAAACTTCTTCGGCATCTATTACAACGCCTTGGCTGTTTTGAATTAAATCAACTTTAAGACCAAGACCTTGTAGCTCTTTTACTAGCACGTTAAAGCTTTCAGGAACCTTCGGTCCAACAATGTCGGTACCCTTGATGATCGCTTCGTAAGCCTTACTTCGTCCGTAGACATCGTCAGACTTAATAGTAAGCATTTCTTGCAGCATGTTGCTTGCGCCATACGCTTCGAGCGCCCACACTTCCATTTCTCCGAAACGCTGACCACCGTTTTGAGCCTTACCGCCCAGTGGTTGCTGCGTAACCATCGTGTATGGTCCGGTGCTTCGGGCGTGAATTTTATCAGTGATCATGTGATTCAGTTTGATCATATACATGCTGCCAACTGTGGTGCGCTCTTTGTAAGCTTCACCTGTTCGTCCGTCAAACAATTGTTGTTTACCGTCTTCGGGTAATCCAGCCTGAGCAAGCAGTTCCTTGATTTTTGGTATTGGCACGCCGTTGAAGCTTGGGCTTGCAACATTGATACCGAGCGCCCTGGCAGCCATACCTAAGTGAGTTTCGAACAATTGTCCAACATTCATACGACTTGGCACGCCGAGAGGGTTTAGTACGATATCAACGGGGACGCCATCGGCCGTAAATGGCATGTCTTCTTCGGGTAAAATCCGGGCAATAACGCCCTTGTTCCCGTGGCGGCCACCCAGTTTGTCACCGACAGAAATTTTGCGCATTTGAGCCACAAATACTTGTATTTGCATAAGTACTCCGGCTTTTAATTCGTGCCCATTAGCACGAGAGAAAACCTTAACGCCGACAACCTTACCATGCTTACCGTTGCTCATACGCTGTGAGGTATCACGGACTTCTTTGGCTTTTTCTCCGAAAATAGCACGCAAAAGTCGCTCTTCACTCGAAAGTTCTTGTTCGCCTTTCGGGGTAATTTTACCTACCAAAATATCCCCAGGGTGAACTTCGGCGCCAATACGGACAATACCATCCTCATCAAGGTGTCGAAGCGCTTCTTCGGAGACATTAGGTATATCGCTCGTGACAATTTCGGGCCCTAGTTTAGTTTCACGTACTTCAGTCATATAATCGACAATGTGCACACTTGTAAGCGTGTCATCTTCAACTAATTTACGGGAAATAACGATAGCATCCTCGAAGTTATATCCATTCCACGGCATGAATGCGACTAGCAAGTTCTTGCCTAGTGCAAGTTCTCCACCAGCCACCGACATGCCTTCGATAATAATGTCGCCTGCTTTTAACTTATCGCCGGCATTTACAACTACTTTTTGGTTGATGCTACTGCCTTCGTTACTACGCACATAGTGCATAGGCTCGTAAGCCGTTTTGTGATTTTTGTATGAAACTACAACTTTTTTGGCATCAGCCGATATAACTTCACCGTCTTCACTAGCCATAATGATTTGTCCGGAGTTACGGGCTACTTCACCTTCAAGCCCAGTTCCAACAATAGGAGCCTCGGGCTTAATAAGCGGCACGGCTTGACGCTGCTGGTTACTACCCATCAAACTTCGATAAACGTAGTTCTTTTCAACAAAAGGAATAAGTCCGGCACTTGAGCCTATAATTTGCCGTTTTGCAGCATCCATAAAGGTTACTTCATCGGCGTCAACTTCACCAGCAATAAGATTTTTACGAACACTGACACGCCTGCTTACAAAATAGCCATCGTCGTCAAGTAACTCTCCACTGCTGGCAATTACGGCTTGTTCTTCATCGGCTGCATCAAGGTACACAACATCGGTGGTTACTTTTGCTTTAACGGGCCAAGTGACGCGCTCTTTAGCTGTGGCAAGCTTTTTAACATCTGCATCACTAATGATTGTGCCTGCTTTAACCAGCACTTTACCATCTTTATCTTCCAAGTTTATATCTGCAGTATGGCCAACAATGTCTTTAAGCGTGGCGCTATTAATTACTTTACGGTAAGGGGTTTCGAGGAATCCATAATCGTTGATTCTGGCATACATAGCCATGTTCAATACCAAACCAATATTGGCACCCTCAGGTGTTTCTACCGGACAAATACGTCCGTAATGCGTTGCATGCGCATCACGCACTTCAAAACCAGCACGTTCCCGACTAAGGCCACCAGGTCCCATAGAACTTAAGCGGCGCTTATGGGCAAGTTCGCTTAACGGGTTAATTTGATCCATAAACTGTGATAATTGGCTAGATGCAAAGAATTCGCGAACAGCTGCAACGACAGGACGGGCATTAATAAGCTGACCAGGAGTCACCGTTTCGATGTCGCTCATACTCATGCGGTCTTTGGCGTTTCGTTCCATACGGAGTAGTCCAATACGGAATTGCCTTTGTACAAGCTCGCCAACCAATTTTACGCGGCGGTTCGCAAGGCTGTCGATATCATCGGCTAGATCTTGGGTATTATTCAGGCGGATAATTTCAGCAATAATAGCCATTAAATCTTCTACGCGCATAACGCGATTTTCGGCCACATTAGGAATGTCTAAATCAAGACGTTTGTTTATCTTATAACGACCAACACGGCTAAAATCGAACCGTTTGTAGTTAAAGAACATATTTTCGACAAGGCTACGAGCGTTATCTACGGTTGCTAGGTCGCCTGGTCGCAAACGACGGTATACCTCGATCAAAGATTCATTGACACCACGGGAAGCATCTTTTTCAAGCGTTGCAGTAAGATGGCTGGCTTTGCCGGTATCGACATGCTTAAAGCCTTCACGCATAGCGGCTTCAGAAACGCCAAGGGCACGTAACAAAGTTGTGATTGGAAGCTTTCGCTTACGGTCTATCTTAACAAAAATAGCGCCGTTAGCAGCAGTTTCAAATTCGAGCCATGCTCCGCGGCCAGGAATAAGTTTTGCACCATACAAATTAGTACTGCCATGTGAATCAGCAGTAAAGAACACACCGGCAGAACGGATAAGCTGGCTGACAACAACACGCTCGGCGCCATTAATAATGAATGTTCCGCGGGTAGTCATCCATGGGTAGTCACCAAGGTAGATTTCTTGGTCTTTTACTTCACCGGTAATTTTATTTGTAAGCTCAATGACGGCTTTTAAGGGCGCATCGTAACTGACGTTATTTTCACGGGCATCGGCTTCGCTCATTTTAGGGTCTTCAAATCGGTAATCTTTGAAACGAAGTGATAATTTTGTTCCGGTGTAATCGTCTATCGGGCTAATTTCAGCGAGTAATTCACCGAGCCCTTCATCGACAAACCATTGAAAAGATTTGTTTTGGTGGTCTACCAGGTTTGGTAAGTTAATAATTTCTTTGTCTTTTGTAAAGTACTGTCGCGTTTTAGGGGATACGCTAGCAGAAGCTTTGCTCATAAGCTTGTCTACAACTTTCTTTTGTCCGCTCGATCAGGGCGGACATTACATTATTAGTTCTTTTGCCTGAAGAACACTACGAACATATACGGTTTGCAAGGACTCAATAAAAGCCTTTCACAATCGTTTATACGTGTATACTACTTCTTAGCTTAAGATTATGAAGGCTAGGGGTATACTTTGTCAAGATTAACATTTACGTAAGTTAAAATTACCAACCCTGAGGTTAACTAATAATTTTATCAATTACACCGTACTTTAGTGCATCACCAGCACTCATCCAATAATCACGATCTGAGTCTGCTATTACTTTTGATAGCTTTTGACCGGTATTTTTAGCTAAAATTTCATTAAGCAAATGTTTTACATGCAGTGATTCTTTTAGGTCAATTTCCATATCGGTAACTTTACCTCGTGTGCCGCTACTTGGCTGGTGAATCATAATCTTACTGTGGGGCAAGCTAAAGCGTTTACCTTTGGTACCCGAACTTAGTAAGAATGCTGCGGCGCTGGCAGCTAGGCCAATACCGACGGTATTAATGTCGGGTTTAACATAATTCATGGTGTCATAAATTGCCAGTGCATCATATACACTACCACCGGGGCTATTAATGTACATCCAAATGTCTTTTTTTGCATCTTCACTCTGTAAAAAAAGTAGTTGCGCAACAATTAGGTTGGCAGAATGCTCATTCACATCAGTTCCTAAAAAGATAATGCGTTCTTTCAGTAAACGGCTATAAATGTCATAGGCACGTTCGCCGCGACCGTCAGTTTCTATTACTGTTGGAATTAAAAGGTTTGTTGGATTGTTCATATCTTCAAGTATACAGTCGTGAATTAGCACTCGTCAAGTTAGAGTGCCAATTTAAACAATCCCTCGCGCCTTGAGCATTTTAATTTGTTCTTGTATATCTTGCTCTGTAACAGGCTCACCAAACACAACTTTGCCAAGCATTCTTAGAAGTACTTCTTCATATTCTTGCCCCAAAGTAATGCCAGGTTCACTATCATCAATTAAAGGTATATCTTCTAGTGGTTCGGCTTGTTCTAGATTTAAGTTATCGGGGTTGCTTTCAGCGCCTAAACGTTCAATATTTATATGACTTTCGTCGATCATTATTAGTTTTTTGTTAGCAACTTAATGGTTTTTTCGGACAGAATCCGGTTGGCAATATCCCTTTGGTTGTCTGGCTTATCAAGTTCTAGGCGCATTTTATCGTCGTTATACTGACTTTTTAATGAATTAATACGGGCATCAAGCTCCTCTGTTTCTACCGTAATTTTTTGCTGTTCAGCTATTTCACTTAGTACCAGCCCAGCTTTAACGCGGTCAACAGCTTCAGGCCTCAAAGTATCTTTTTTGTACTGCTCGTCGGTTTTTCCTTCATTTAGTAGCAGCTCATCATAGGTCTGTCCCCGTTGAATAGCGTTCTGCCTTACTTCATTTACGAGTACTTCCATCTGTTCTATGATTAATTCTTCGGGAATAGCTACTTTAGATTTGTCAACGATAGCGTGTACAACGGCAGCTTCATGCTCGCGCCGTGCTGCGTCTTCTTTATCTACGAGTAGCTGTTTACGAATATCTTCTTTAAGTTGATCCAAAGTTTTGAAAGGCCCAAGCGTACTCGCATATGCATCGTCAATTTTAGGTTTTACAATTTCTTGTACTTTGTTAACAGTAACTTTAAAGGTCACTTTTTTGCCCTTCAGGCTTGATACACCATAATCTTTTGGAAACGTCAGAGTGAACTCGGTTTTGTCACCGGCCTTTTTACCTACTAATTCTGGTTCAAAACCTGGGATAAATGTATTGCTGCCAAGTACCAGCGGATATTCTCTGCCGTCAGCCCTTTCAATTGCCACACCCTTTTGGTCAAAACCATCAAAATCTATCCATAGCTGGTCGCCCTCTTTGCTGGCTCGGTCGACATCATTTTTCACAGCTGCCCTGGTTCGAAGGTTTTCGATCACGGCAGTAACGTCTTTGTCGGTGACCTTAGCGGCCGTTTTGGCAATTTTCGTTTCAAGATAATTACTCGGTAATGTTATTTTGCCTACTACATTTACGTCGGCTTCAAATTCTAGAGCAGTAAATGGCACAAATTTCTTGAGCGATACTTGCGGCGGCGCTAAAGGCCGCAGTTTTTCACTTCTAGCGGCCGCGGTATACAAAGCCGTCATTGCTTCATCTAAAAACTCATTTTGTAGTGCTGTCTGATCTACAGATTTTTCGACAAGTTCAAGCGGTGCTTTGCCGTTTCTAAAACCAGCAAGTTTCACTTGTTTTTGTAATTTTTGTAAAACTTTAGCTTTATATTTGTCCATCTCTGCTTGATCAGCACCAAGTTCTAGTACAACGTTTGTATCAGTCTTCCAAGTAATTTTAAATCGCATATTCAGTGATTGTACCAGATACAGACCGTCTAAGCGAAAATATATTTACAAACCGAACTAATGCTTTTGCTTAAAATA
>JAYUBM010000167.1:0-9530 GCA_043740875.1 bacterium
CTTTATTTCCGGTGATTTTTTCAATTTTGCCGTCTTTTACATGTATTTGGGCATCACATTTTGCCGCCAACTCATGATCGTGTGTGACAATAACGAGTGTTACTCCGAGCAACTCGTTAAGGTCAAAGAGCAGTTGTACTACTTTATCACCAGTGGTACTGTCCAGGTTGCCCGTTGGTTCGTCGGCAAAAATAAGTTTTGGATTATTCACAATAGCCCGCGCGATACCCAAGCGCTGTTTTTGACCGCCACTTAGGGTGCGAGCCTTACTGCCCGCTTTATCATCAAGTTCGACTTGTACAAGCGCCTCATGGGCAAGCTGTTTACGTTTGTTGGGCGGTACGTTGGCAATTTCAAGCGGTAGTGATACGTTATCAATACAGTTCTGGTTGGCCTCGACAAAAAAGGCCTGGAATATAAAGCCCATTTGTTTCGACCGGAACGCATCAATTGCTTTCGGCTTCATGGTGTTCAATTCTTTGCCAGCCACCTTCACCATGCCGCTGCTTGCGTGGTCGAGCCCACTCATGACATGCATGAGTGTACTTTTACCAGAGCCACTTTTGCCAATGATTGCAACAACCGCACCATCGTTAATTTTTAGATTTATACCTTTTAGTGCAGTAAAGGTACTGCTTTTTTTACCATAAATTTTATTAACGTTTGTAAGTTCAATCATAAGCGTAGTATACAGAGAGCAAACCTTATGTTGATATTATTATGAGTCTCAGGGTGTTTTTTAGCTTGTTAGATGGTACCCTATAGTGATGCTATTGACCGTAAATATCGAAGATAAAATCATTGGAAACAAACATTTGCTGCACGATATGCACTTTTTTGTTGAAGACGGCGAAAAAATTGGTGTTGTCGGCCGTAATGGCGTTGGCAAAACGACGCTCTTTAATTTATTGTCGGGTGAGGATAAAGAATTTGAAGGTGAAGTTGCTGCGATGCGTGGCGTTCGGATGCTGGCAACCCAGCAAGAACACCATAATTTGGGCGATATCACTGCCCTTGGCTATATTGTTCAGAATTTGCCCGATTACATGCGCCTCAAAGAAATTATCGATACCTATCCCGATACCATGGGCGACAGTATGCATAAAATTGGCATATACAGTGAAGCGCTCAATTTGTTCAGTGAAAAAGGCTATTACGATATTGAACCGCAGATACTTTCGACTCTCGAAAAATATCAGCTGAGTCGGCAAAAAGCATTATTACCGATGCAGGCACTGAGCGGTGGCCAAAAGCGTTTTGTCGAACTGGTACGCGTGCAGTATTCTGACCCAGATTTGGCACTGATCGACGAACCCACCAACCACATGGATTACGTTGCCAAAGAATCTTTTATTGCCTGGATGAATGCCGCAAAACACGCCTGTTTGGTAATTACCCATGACCGTGACGTGCTAGCAAATGTAGACAGGATTATTGAAGTAAAAGATAAACGAGCTTTTGTATTTAAGGGCAATTACATAGCCTACCTAAAGCAAAATAGCGTAAATACCACTAACAAACTACAAGCCTACGAAATAGCCCAGCGCACCATGATAAACATAAAAAAACAGATTGAATATGCCCGAGCCAAAAAGCCTAGCTGGGGTGGAACTGCCGACCAAAAGAACCCTTTTGTGGTTATGGAAGACCGACTGAACAAAGAACTAAAAAAACTCGTTGCCGAGAATCCCAAACCAAGTTTTTGGATCGACCAAGAATCTGTGGCGCTTTTAAACCCTAAAGTAACGGCAAGTTATGACAAGCATAAAGAACGGAATATTAAAATTGGGCGGCCACCCGAAAAAGAACGCGGTTCTAGCTTGCTTGCCCTGCACAACGTTCAACTTGGTTATGACAATACGCCGCTTTTTAAAGCCGTCAATATGACTTTGCAACATGGCGAACGTCTGCATATTATTGGCCGCAATGGCGCCGGAAAAACTACTTTGGTACGATCCATCCGGACCGCTGTGCAAGAACAACCCGTAGATACGCTTTTAACGGGTTCCATTTCCCCCGGCCACCATATACGCTTGAACATGTACGAACAAGAAATTGGTGACATGCTTATGGATCACACGCTTGTTGCCGCCGTCGAGGCAATTTACCGTGAATTTGATTTGCCGGTGAACCAGCAAAATATTATGCGCGAACTTGGCAATTATTTGTTCGACCCAGCCGTTGATGCCAACATATTAGTCCGTAATTTAAGCGGCGGCCAAAAAGCCCGCTTGCAGTTGATACGCATGCTGGTAAACAAGCCGAATCTGCTTATACTAGATGAGCCAACCAACCACCTAGACCTGCCAAGTATTGAAGAACTCGAAAACGCATTGAAAGCGTATCACGGTGCCATAATTTATATTAGTCACGACAGTTATTTTGCCAAAAACATAGGTGGCGAAGAACTGAGCATTATTCCTGTGTAAAAATCACAGCAAGTAGCTTTTGTATAAACAAAACTTTCGTGTTAAAAAGAGTATATGGCAGAGTCACAAAGTACGTTAAATGATTTTCGTATTCATGCAATGACTCAGCAGTTTGGCATGAACGTTAAAACGTCGCGCGACCTCGTAGACAAGACTATAGATGAACTTGATATAATTATTTTTCGGCAGTTTCCGCTTGGATCTACCATAAAGTGTGACAGTAGTGAAATTTATAAAATAAATTTTACAGAAGATACTGCTGTTGCCAGTGCAGTTGAAGCCGATGATACCCCTAAGCTTCATACGATGGATAGAACTGAATTAACTGACATTAGAGGTCGTTTTAACGGCGTAAATTTTGTAACGCCTGAAAGCTTACACCGCGAAGATGAACTGGGGAGTTTAGTGGTTGGATTTGTCTTATTTAATTTTGGTAAGCGAACGGCCGATAATCAAATACCCCAAGAAAATTACTATTTTTGCCCACTCGAAACTACGCAGCTTGTTTTTGGTATAGTTGATCATACCGAATATTTTGGAACATACAAAATGGGCTTAATTGATAAGTGCCTTGCTGATGATTTTATAGATTTTCGGGGCCTTTCAGGGTTATTTGCTAATATAGGCGATGACCCTGATGCACAGCGCTATTTCCTAGAATATATAAATATTAGGCCTATATCATATAGGGTAAGCGCAGTTACGCTACATCAACCAAATCAATACGACGAAGATACCGATACGGTTGTTTCTTATAATCCTGTTGATTTTTCTGTCGATGTAGGTGCTGTATTTAGCGGCACTAATACTAATAGATTACGCATAAAATCTTCTACTAAAGATGCAATATCAGCATTCATTGAATGTGAGTCTATTGAAGGCTATTACAGAAGAATTTAAAATTACTGGCCGTTAGTAAAACATAAAACGCTTATGTATGCTATGCTTCTACACAATGGTTGCAGCTACAAAAAACATCTCAAAAGTACCGCTTTATCAGACAAAACTAGCCAAGTTTAACTTTATATATGTCGCTATATTTGCTATATATATCATTATTTTTGATGCTGGCAATGTTGTACCGCGCGAGGCTATATACCACCGTTGGGTCTTTGCTGTGCTAATGCTGAGTGTGTTTACCCTTTTTTGGGTAGTGACAAAAAAGGCAACAAATAAGTATGTTATCTTTGGGTCGTTGCTGCTTTGTATCCTTACCGAGATTGCTTTGGCAGGATTCACGACCTACTGGGAACGTGGTATGGCCAGTATGTCGACGGTGCTTTATATCTTCCCTATTACTTCGGCTGCCCTGACTGCTAGCCGCACCTACACAGTCGGTACAGCTATGTTCTGCGCGGCTGCCTATTTGTTCGCCACTACCAAATATTTTTATGACTTTTTCAATGAAGGTTACCGGGTGCAGCTGTACGCACAAGTCTTCTTTTTTGGGGCATTATTCTTGCTTATTAGTTGGATTATCGCCACGATTGCCCACGCAAGTAAAACGACGAAATAATTTATAGAATTTATACTTACTGCTATTTTTCGCGTCGCAAAGCTGGAAAAATAACTCCTTCACGCGCTGTGACGCCTTCGAGCATCCAAAAAAGACGCTCACTGTGGCCGTAACCACAGGCTGGGGGCATGCCGTATTCGAGCGCTTCGACGTAATCTGTGTCCATCATCTGCGCTTCGGTATCACCGGCGTCACGCATGTCTTGCTGTTGTTTAAACCGGTTATACTGGTCAACTGGGTCGTTAAGTTCACTGTAGGCTTTGCAAACCTCACTGCCGCCTAACACTAAATTAAACTGCTCTGTAAGGCGCGAATCTTTTGGCTGTAGCTTTGCTAGGGGCTGTAAGTATGTGGGGATGTCTACCAAAAAGACAGGGCCAGCAAGGTTGACGCGAATCTTCTTCCACAGTTTATCGATTACGCGTGCCCGGTTATCGATCTTTTCGACTTCCCCGCCTATTTTCTTAAGCTGTTCTGCGGCTTCTTGCAAAGAACAATCAAACACATCAAGTCCGTATTTTTCGCGGATAATCTCGACAAAACTTACCCGCGGGAAATCAGTGCCGTTTTTGCCTAAATCAACTTTTTGACCATTTAAAAGGGTAAACTGGCGAGTTCCCCACGTGTTATCTGCAATATAACGTACCCAGTCTTGGGTAAGCTTAATTCCATCTTGCCAGTCGGCATAGGCCCAATACCATTCGACCGCGATGTGTTCTGGCAAGTGTTCGTCACTATAGTTTTCATTCCGAAAACGGGGGCCAATATCGAATACTTTTTCGTAACCGCCAACCAGCAAACGTTTTAGCGGCAATTCATGGCTGATGCGCAAGTAAAAATCTTGGTCGAGTGCATCCATATGCGTCACAAAAGGGTTAGCATCTGCCCCACCCGCGGTAAGTTCGAGGACCGGAATATTTATTTCGGTAAAACCTTGGTCTAATAAGTAAGTTCGGCAGGCTTGCCAGAACCGGCTCCGGCGGATAAACCTCTGGTATACATCGCTGTTTACGTTAGTATCAACATAGCGCCGCCGCATGCGCTCTTCTTTATCTGTAAAACCTTCTTGCTCACTCGGTAGAGGCCGTAACGTTTTTGTGAGCAAGCGCAGGGTTTGGATCTCTACAGATATTTCACCCGTCTGGGTTTTGATAACCTTGCCAAGACATTCAATAAAATCACCGCTGTCTAATAGCGTAATGTCTTTCATAGCTATTTCGCTGTTGGCATAATTTACATGCGTATCACTGGCCCGCCAAAAGAGCTGAATCTGTCCCGAATCATCTCGTATGACAACAAAGGCTATTTTGCCAAACTTGCGAATAGATTTAATGCGCCCGACAACGGTGACCTGCTGATTTTCTAGCTCGTCAAATTGGTCTGTTATGGCGCTATTTTTGTGGGTCCGCCCGGCTTTCGCGGGGTACGGGTTGATGCCTAACTGCTTTAGTTCTTCTAGCTTTCGCAGTCGTTCATCGCGGAAATCTTTGAGTGTTGCCATATTACCCTTTAGTTTACAGTAATTTGGGTGTAGTTAACAGTGTAGGTTAACTCTTCATTTGATAAACGGCTACAACGACCGGTAATTGCGCCTGCACCCCAAGTAGCACCTTGCTTAACAGGCAACCTAACCTTGTGCCTTATCGTTATATAAAAAAGTTAGTACCTCTTTAGGCAATGGCAGCGACGGTGTATGAAGTAGTATCGACGGGAGTTTTGATTTCGACAGTATCACCTTCTTTTTTGCCAAGCAAGGCTTTGCCGATTGGTGATTCATCGCTAATTTTACCGTTTAGGGGATCGGCTTCGACAGTTCCTACAACCTGAAACTGCTTGGTTTTGCCATCTGAACTTTTTAGGCTCACATTGCTGCCAAGTGAAACTTTGCTGCCACCATTTGTGTGGCTGATAACTTCAACATTCTGCAAAATATTTTCTATTTCAGCAATCCGGCTTTCGGCACGGTCTTGTTCTTGGCGGGCAGAACTATATTCGGCGTTTTCGCTGAGATCACCAAACTCACGGGCAGTTTTGATACGGTCGGCGACTTCACTGCGCTCACCAATTAACGTCTTAATTTCTGCTTGAAGTTCGTCGATACCTGATTGTGTAAGTCGAAACTGTTTTTTCATGAGATTTATACCTTTATAGAAATTTTAAGCAGCTTATAATAATAAATCTCCGCTTTGGCTATATTAACAGATGAAATTAACTATTACTAGTGCTATTTTAGTAGCTTAAACACTACCTGCAGTGTTTAAGCTTTGTTTTTGTCCATCTGGGCAACTAAAGTGTAGCAAACGAAGCCTATTTCTTGCAATGAAAACGGTTATCGTTTTAATTTAATAGCTAAGTGCGAACAACCAGACTTCTGTTGCAGGTTCACCTGTATAAAAATCTTTGCCCTCACTACTTTGCAAATATAGAGGCTTACAGCGACTAGTCGCCTTCGTTTCGTCTTTTATAATTTTTTCTATTGCTGCATTATCGTTCCAGTATACTTTTATAAACCCTTTGTGAGTTTCTAGTAGTTTCTTGAATTCATCATATGTTTTTGCTTCGCGAGTTTCAGTTTCTAAATATTCATGACTTCTTTGAAGCATCATTGCTTGTACATCATCGAGCGCACCTATTGTTTCAGTTAACAAGGTAGCTACGCTGAATGAAAGTTCAGAACCATCGTAGCGGCGTTTGCAAGACACTTGTTTTGACTCTAACTCCTTACTGCCAATTTTAAACAAGAGTGGTACGCCTTTAACTTCCCATTTGTTTAGTCTAAATCCAAAACTTTCATCGTCTCGGTTGTCGATTTTTACACGCACTTTACCTTTTAGCGCATTTTCTAGTACTTGGCAATACTGCATTAAAGCCTCGTCGTCTGGTTTTACTGGCACAATAATAACTTGAATTGGTGCCAGTTTAGGGGGCAAACGTAAGCCATTATCGTCGCCATGCGCCAAAATTAAACCACCGATACTACGCGTACTAAAACCCCAGCTAGTTTGCCATACATATTGGGTCACGGCATCTTTATCTTGAAATGATATATCAAATGGTTTACTAAAATTTTGACCTAAATCATGCGAAGTACAGGCCTGAAGAGCCTTACCGCTGGGCATAAGTGATTCATAGGTAAGTGTATTATCTGCACCAGCGAATCTCTCGCTATTACTCTTAAAGCCTTCGTAACCATCAAGCGCAAAAAAATCTCGATAGACGCGGGCATAAGCTTCCATTGCCCATTTTTGCATTTCAACTGCCTCGGCATGGTGAGTGTGTGCCGTATGGCCTTCCTGCCACAAAAATTCACTTGTCCGCAAAAAAGGCATTGTTCGTTTCTCCCAACGTACGACATTGTTCCACTGATTAATTAAAATGGGAAGATCACGCCAAGATTGCACCCATTTGCTGTAGCTTTGGTACATGATTGTTTCACTTGTTGGCCGTATGACAAGTTTTTCTTCTAGTTCTTCACCGCCCCCATGCGTGACAACCGCAAGTTCTGGTGCAAAGCCGTCGATATGATCGGCTTCTTTTTGGAGTAAACTTATTGGAATAAGTAGCGGAAAATAGGCGTTATCAACACCCCGTTCTTTTATTTCATTATTAAGTGCAGCGACAACGTGTTCCCATATAGCGTATCCGTAGGGGCGAATTATCATAGTACCTTTGGCCGGACCGTAGTCGGCGAGCTCCGCTAATGCGATAACAGAGGTATACCAGTCAGATAAATCACCGGTTTTTGGTGGTAACAGTTTTTTAGTACTCATAAAGGAATATTATAGGGTAGTGGCTACTTAATAACAAAAAGGGCTAAAAATGCTATGAGGTTTTTGGTGGCGTGTACTACCATTGCCGGCCATAATGATTTAGTTTTTTCGGTTATGTATACCAACACGCATGACAATATAAATGTGTCGAGCGCAGCGGCATAATTTAAGCCGACGCCACTGCCAAACTCAAGATGGGCTATGCTAAAAAGCACGCTCGTAATTGCACCGGCCGTATAAGGGCTTAACCGTTTACGCAGCCCCATATAAATATAGCCGCGAAACAGTATTTCTTCGGCTATTGGTGGCAATAGCACCAATGAGAAAAATACAAAAAGTAATTCTACACCGTGCGTTTGGGTAAAACCCAGCTGCTGCGGCTGTTGGGTATTAATGAGCCCCGACGCACTTACAGCGGTAACAATAACTAGATAAAGCAAAAAATAACTACCGTAGGTTAATAACCCTGTACGAAGGTCGCTGAACTGGGGTTTACGGCCCAGCCCTATACTTGCAAAAGTCTGTTTTCGCCTTTTTAAAAATAAGCTTACCAGCCAAACAGTTATAACTTCGATAAGTAGTATCGTGGCAAAACGAACATACGTGTTGCTGTCGATAAGCCGGGTCAGAGTATGCTGGTTCGACCCAAAGCTATAGCCGACTATCGCCACCATAATAGGACCTAGGACCTGCGCCCCCAGGAAGGCAAATATGGCTGTTAGCAAAATAACGACACTAAACAAAAAATTATTACGGCCGCTTGGTGGTTGAATCGATACCTTCGGTACGACGTTATCTGTTTCAGGAATAGTTTCTGTCATAGTATTATTTACAAAAAGCGGTTTACGTCGACGATAGTTATTAATATAAAAAGTGTCATTAAAACACCCATACCCGTAACTTGAATCCGTTCTTCTGTCTTTTGTGTGAGCGGCTTTTTGAAAGCACGAAATAATAGCATTGTGTATAGTCGCCCGCCATCAAGTGCGGGAATAGGTAGAATATTCATAATCGCTAGTGTCAGTGAAATAATAGCGATAATAAATAACATGAACCCAAAACCAAGCTTTGAACCTTCATACAATACTTTAACAATGCCAATTGGTCCGGAAACTTGTGACGAAGCTGCTGTCTGGCCCGTTTGACGGGCAACTTTGTTGCCGGTAACACCGCCCGCAATGAGTGAACCAAGCCCCTTCAGCGCACTACCGAGCCCCTGCATCGTTGCGACCGTAAAATCTTTGGTAACACCAGCAGCCACAATTGGTGCGCTCCAGCTACTACGGCGAAGCTGGATACCAGTTGCATCTGAATACGATGAAATACCAAGGTATGGGCTGGTGGTATTGAGTAGAGCACTTTTCAGGTCGGTATTTGCATCATGCTTTATGGCAATAGACACTTCTTTGCCGGCGTTTTCACGGGTTGTGGCACTCAGTTTTTCGGGGCTGTCTATGACAACACCGTTAATAGTCACAATTTGATCGTCGGCTTTTATGCCAGTTTTGGCAGCGGGGCTATCTGGCACGACATCGCCCACTTTTATCACGCCTTTATTATCATAATCTTTCACAATTTTTGTATCACTTTTTACCGTAAATTGATTTGGAACAACGTTTGGCATACCAATTAATGCAACAACCACGAACAATATATATGCAACAACCAGGTTCATAGCGACACCGGCGACCATAATTAATGCTTTGACCTTCATAGAAGCAGCCCCAAAACTACCCTTCGAGACATCGGCGTCGTGTTCGCCCTTGAGCTTCACAAAGCCGCCCAGTGGCAGCCAATTCAGTGAATACAGGGTGC
>JAYUBM010000168.1:0-2920 GCA_043740875.1 bacterium
GTTAGACCTTCAAAAATAAGCTATAACTCACGCCGCTCGCTTACAAAAACACGCCGCTTAAAAGCATCATTAACTGCTGTTTTTTCGTTTTTTATTGCCACCACTATTTTTGTAAGCCTGCATTTTAGTTATCTTGTTATGACGCCGAAAGCTGTGGCGTACTCACCAGCGGATTTACCGCGGCTACCGCTAACGGTGCCACAAGATTACTTAGATTTAGAACCTATTGTAGTAAAAGCAGCCTTGCCGCCTGGCATAAAAGTTGAAGTACAGAACGCTATCGGCATTTGGACTAGCAAATACAATAAAACAGGCGTTGTTATTACCAATCTTGAATCTGGTGAATTACTAGGTTCTTCACAAGCCGATATGCAGTTTTATCCAGCTAGTATATATAAGTTGTATACCGTGTATTTTGCGCTGCAAGATATCGACAAAGGCGTACATTTGTTAACTGATCCATATCTGGATGGCAATACACGTGGTATGTGCCTAGACCGCATGATTCGGTTTTCGGACAATGCGTGTGGCGAAAAAATGTTAAGTGAAATGGGAACAAAACAATTAACAAGCCGAATGACGGCCGTCGGTTGCACGGGTACTTCTTTAGTTAAATTTTTAACGACTGCCCACGATGCAGCGTTGATTACACAGAAGATTGCACTTGGAGAAAACTTATCAAAACAAAGCACCGATTTTTTGCAAACCGCTATGGTGCACCAAAAGTATGATACCGGCCTAAAGCTCGGTTTTAAAGATTTTCAGGTGTACGACAAAGTCGGCATAAATGATGAGTATTGGCACGATACTGCCTTTTTGGTCTTACCTAGTGGCCACAAATTGGTCGTTACGGTGCTTGCCCAAGACGTTTCTGCGCGTGCAGTCGCCGAATTAGCGAGCCAATTAACACCTGTACTGGCCGCACTCTAGAGCAAGGCGCGCAGTTTATCAGGATCACAGATAATAATGGTGTTACTGTTAATAACTATCAGGTTCTTGCGCACCAAATGACCTAATTCCCGGCTGGTCATTTCACGCGAGGCGTTGGTGCTGCTTGCTATATCGGCATGCCGCAGCGGTACTTTTAAACTCACCGACCCATCGGCATTATGAACGCCAAACCGGCTGGCGCAGGACAATAAAAACGATATGGTGCGTTCGCGGACAGTACGATATTCAAGTGTGTTTACCCGATCGGCATAGGCCCGGTAAGCATGTACGGCAAGTTCCAGCACCGCCCCCGTTATGGCAGGTGTTTTATCGAGGTATTTAATGTATTCACGGCGTGGTTGCCGCCAAATAATTACGTCATCCATTGCTTCGTAGGCGACATCGCGGTGATCTTGGGTAAAGGTCCAAATCAAGGGGAATATCTCACCAGGCATGCGAATTATGTGTAAATTTTGATCGCCATATTTTGTCATCGAATAAGCTTTGACGTATCCTGCTTCGATGTAGTAAATATATTCTGGTGAATCCTGTGAACGGATAATCAAATGGCCTTTTTTAAAAACTAACCGGCCACCACTTTTAAAGTGGTCAACGAGCTTTTGATGCTTGTCGTTACTGGTCAGCATAGGTTCATTTTTTCACATAAAACGTTTTGTGCCCAGCATTTAACATGTTAACTGGGGTAGGCTGCCGGCATAATCCAATTAATATGTGATATATATCACAAAGAAGGTGTGAATTCTATCACAGACTTTTGCCTCTATATGGCGCATGATAGATCTCGTAAGGCAGCATGGAGGCATACAGATATGGTTACTTTTAATGATGTGCAAGCGCAACTTGAGGGTATAGACAGTCATTTTCGGTTTTTAGGGGTAACGGAAGTAAAAAAAATTGCCAGTATGCTCGAATCCGATGAACAAATCATGGTGTGTTTGAAGGGGTGGTATAACGGCGCAACGACGGTTTTCTGTGCAACAGACAAACGGATTGTAATTGTGGGTAAACACGACAGAACTACGCAGTTAAAGTGCATCGGTTATGAATCACTTTCGAAGGTACATCATCAAGACAATAGCCTGGTGCCCAAAATTACATTCCATAGCAATGATAAAAATTATCATTTTAGTTGTTGGCGTGCCAAGCGGTTAAAACAAATGCACTTATTTATAAAACGCCATTTAATTTATATGCAAGAACAATCCGACGCTACCCAAGATCAGTTGTTTAAGAGCCGACTTAACAATAAAGTGAGTGTGCCGGGCGCCAAACGTAACTTACATACCTTTGCTCAGCGGCTCGGTAATGCCTCTATTATCCACTAGGTTTATCTAATGCCAGCGGCGTTTATTTGGTGACGTTAAAGCGGAACTCGACAACGTCATTTGGTTGCATAACGTAGTCTTTTCCTTCGGTGCGGACTCGGCCGACTTGTTTGGCGGCTTGTTCACTGCCAGCTGCAATCAGGTCGCTATAATCAATGACTTGGGCAGCTATAAAGCCTTTTTCAAAATCCCCGTGGATCACCCCTGCGGCCTGCGGTGCGGTCGCCCCGGCTTTTATGGTCCATGCCCGGACTTCATCTTCACCAGCCGTTAAGTAACTCTGAAGCCCCAGCAAACTGTAGGCGGCATGAATTACTTTATCAAGCCCTGGTTCGTTTTGACCATAACTTGCCAGCATTTCGGTGCGGTCGCTTTGGTCAAGTCCGCGTAGTTCATCTTCTAGTTTGGCACAAATAAACAAACTGGGGGCAGGCGCAACAATTGCTTGCAATTGTTGCTGCAAAGTGGCATCTCCCAGGCCTGCTTCGTCGACGTTAAACACATATAAAATTGGTTTTGCAGTCAGTAATTGTAGGTCACCTAAATGCTCAGTGTAATCTGCTAGTAAATCGGGGCTTTGCCACAGCGGGGCACCGTTTTCGAGCTGCGTTTTGATGCGGGCCAGAAGGTCACTGATTGGCTTT
>JAYUBM010000169.1:0-2920 GCA_043740875.1 bacterium
ACCAAATCTTTTCTGCCCGGCTTTTCTCCAGCTGAAGTGCAAGCAATACAACAATCTAAAAATATCCATAATATTATAAGCAACCCTTTGTGGCTTCCATACAAAATAGCACTTTACGGTTGGTCTTTACTTGGCTCGAGTCCCTATACACTGCGTTATGTTAGTGGTTTATTCGCGGTTCTGGCGCTCTTTAGTTTTTATAGCCTGGCTAAACGTTGGTACAGCACTCGTGTCAGTGTATTAACTGTCTGTTTATTCGGACTAAGTAGTACAACACTCACTGTTGGACGAATCGCCACACCAGCCATTATGCTATACAGCTGGGTGTTGTTTATAGCAGCAATTTCTTGGTTCCGAATCAGCCGCAAAGTACGATTCGCCCCGCCGCTCATGTTGATAAGTACGGCATTCGTACTCTATATACCGGGTACTTTTTGGCTTGTAGCCTTGCTTATGGTGTGGTTCAGCCGGGATATTCCACATATATTCAAACACATGCAACGCGGTGCGATACTAATTGGTGGGGCAACAGCACTGTTATTGCTACTGCCATTATTCTACGCTTTCTACGCCGATTCCAGTCTTGTTCGTGAATGGTTGCTCTTGCCGCATAAGTTTTATTTAAACGACAGTATACGTATGATACGCGATATACCGGCAGCCTTTTTTTATAGGTCCAACATGACAGCGGCCTATAATTTAGGGAGATTGCCATTTTTCGATGCTTTTAGCGGCACCATGTTTTTGTTGGGATTATATGCCTACCGTAAAAAAATCCGGTTGCAGCGCACCATGGTCTATACAATCGCTATTATTACCGGAGTTGTATTAACCACGATTAACAACAACCAACTTTATTTGTTATTTATTTTACCATTCATGTACTTACTTATAGGTGAGGGACTATCGTTACTGCTGAACGAATGGCGATATGTATTCCCACGAAACCCGGTTGCGCGTTTTATAGGTACTTTACTTCTTAGCGTAGCCGTTTTTGCAGCCAGTTCGTATCATTTAAACCGGTATTTTCTTGCCTGGAATAATGCTCCGGCTACAAAAGTCATATACGACCAAAAGTTATAGTTACAGTATTCCTTATACTACACCGCGTCACCCTGTTACAATTAAAGGGATCGTACTAAAGGAGTAAATACAATGAGCAAATTTGACCAAGCAAAAATGTTAATGAAAATGCGTAATCTGCAAAAAGAGCTGAAAAAAGTAACCATCACCTGTGAAGCCGGTGAAGGTGCTGTTACGGTAGAGATAAATGGTGAAATGAAAATAAAAAAAATTAGCATAGATGCGGAGAGCGTCGATACCGATGATATTGGCCAGCTCGAAAGATGGATTGAAGAAGCGGTTAAAGACGCAATTTCTAAAAGCCAGAAATTAGCTGCCGATAAAATGCAACCGATGATGGGGAGTTTAGGGAACCTCGGCATGTAACACTTGCCGCGGGGATCTCAACACTTTGCACGCTTTCGGCGTTAGTCTGCGACTCCGGTGCTCGCATTCCATCCAAAATCGCACTAAAGTGATGAGCCCCTTAACAATTACAGTAAATAGGCTACTACACTAATTATGAGTTTATTACCAAAAGCACTAGAAGAATTGATTGAGGCTTTGGCGCAGCTACCAGGGGTTGGGCCACGCAGTGCCGAAAGATACGCCTATTATTTGTTAAAAAATGATCGTCATAAAAGTTTGAAATTAGCCGACTCCCTACAGTTGGTACACGCAAATATAGCCTATTGTCTGGTTACTTTCGCACTTATTAATTCACACGAAAAAGTATCAACCTTATACAGCGATCCCACCCGTGACAAAACTATAATTGCCGTCGTTGCTGACCCTTTCGATGTTGTAGCACTTGAAAAAACTAACTTGTTTAAAGGAACTTATCATGTACTTGGCGGGCTTATTTCACCTATTGATGGCATAGGGCCTGACGAACTAAAGATTGCAGAATTAAAAATGCGTATCAAAAAAGATAAAGTCAAAGAACTAATTCTTGCTACAAACTCTAGCGTAGAGGGCGAGACAACTTCCCTCTATTTACAACAGCAGCTCGAAGACACTGGCGTATCCATTACCCGGCTTGCCAGGGGCTTAAGCGTCGGCGTTGATCTGGAATACGCTGATCAGATAAGTTTAGGTAGAGCGCTCGAAGGTCGTCAAAAGCTGTAGCGAAACCAAAAATGAGCTATAATACATATATACATGGAAGAACTTTACACTGCTGCGTTCGAGCTTATCAACGCTGCCAATACTATTGTCATAATTCAGGCAGATAACCCCGATGGTGACAGCCTAGCGAGTTCGCTTGCCCTCGAAACAATTTTGGGTGATATGGGCAAGAATCCGGTTATGGTGTGCGGTATAGATATGCCGGCTCATTTACGCTACTTAAGCGGATGGGACAGGGTGCAAAAAGACGTTCCACAAAAATTTGATGCAAGCATTGTTGTTGACGCAAGCACTGTTACCTTGCTCGAAAATTTGGACAAAAGCGGCCAACTAGCCTGGATTAAAGCCAGGCCCGTACTGGTGCTCGATCATCATATAACATCGTCCGGTCTTGAATTCGCCAACGTGAGTATTATAGCCCCGGCAGTTTCAACCGGCGAAGTCATTTATACGCTTGCTACTACAAAAAATCTGCCACTTTCGGTTGAAGCCATGAAATTTATAGCTGTATCGATTATGTCGGATAGCCTAGGGCTTACCAGCGAAGGGACGACCGTGCAAAGCATACGCTATATAGCAGATATGGTAGAAGCAGGGGTAAGTTTAGCCGAGCTCGATACGGCGCGCCGGGAACTCATGAAGCGAGAGCCACACTTGCTGCCTTACAAAGGAAAGTTATTGCAGCGTGTAGAATTTTTTGACGAAGGCCGGATTGCAGTCATTATGATTC
>JAYUBM010000170.1:0-2915 GCA_043740875.1 bacterium
CATTTCAGGCAGTATTGGTTGGCCGGCCAAAAGCGTGGGAATTTGATAAGCAAAACACCCCACAGCAAAAAGTGGCGCACCGCGAAGGCCAGCGTCAGGCAATTTTAAAAATTATTAGGCAATATAACAAAACTATCCCGGTAATTCAGAACCTAGATTTTGGCCACACCGACCCACAAGTATGTTTGCCAAGCGGCGGCCGAGTGCGAATCGACGGCGCTGCCCAAAAAATATATCTAAATTACTAAAATATATTGTTCAAAAATAAAAAATCGGTCTTTATGACCGATTTTTTATTTGGTGGGCGATAAAGGATTCGAACCTTTCACCTCCACAACGTCAATGTGGCGCTCTAGCCAAATGAGCTAATCGCCCGTCGTCGGCATGTGATGGTAATCCAGCCGTGCCGACGGCAAAACAAGTTTGCCCGTCGCCTCTGGCTGCCTTACCAAGCTGCCTCCTCTAAAAAATTAATCGGAATTAATTTTTTTGTATAGCCGTAACAGAGATAAACTATAGCTGAAAACGGCATATTTATCAATAAAAAATAAAAGTATACCGTTTATGATATAAAAAAGTAAGCGCTAGCAGGATAATCTTAGTGTATAACTAACTGTGGAAATGTGCATAACTTTTTCTTTAAAATAGACTAGTATTAAAGCGCTAGCATGATGTATACTGTTGAAGGTTGAGTTTTGAGAGGTGTTTACACCTTCATACGAGCGGTTGTGGTTATTTGCGAGAAGTCATAACCGCTTTTGTATTTACGGCTAAAGCCTAATTAGAGGGGTTATACCCCTCTCATCGCTCCGGGTGACGGAATAAATCCGCCAACTCGGGCTGCTCACCCCAAACATCTAGTGACACTTTAAAGAAGTTATTGTATAGTGGTAACAGAGTAATGACGCAGCCTCACCATCTGCACCAGCTTTCGCCAATGACATGGTAAGAACAGGCGTAAAACAGTGCTTACATAAGTTAAAGTCTTCGGTGGAACCGTCCAAGCAAACCAGCTGGACCCAAAGACGCTCACGCTAATATTGTGCGACGCATGACAATATTTACGTTAGCGTCTTTTTATATCTCTTACTAAAAAAGGAAAAATCATTATGAGTGAACATCAAACGAACATGATCATAGTTGGATTTATCGTAAGGAACGATAAAATTTTTGTTGCCAAGCGTGCCAAGACTAAAAATATATTTCCGGACCGCTTTGAACTCGTCGGCGGTCACATTGATTTGGGCGAAACTCCCGAGCAGGCCTTGATACGCGAGGTAAAAGAAGAAATTGACCTAGACGTAACCATAGGGGCACTGGTGGGGGCATTTACTTTTTACCTAGACGGCGAATTCAAGATAGAACTGGCCTATATGTGCTATCCAACCGATGAAACCGAGCCGACACTGAATCCCGCCGATCACAGTCAGTCGCACTGGATCGCTCGGGACGAACTAGACAAGTTTGAAAAAGAAGACGAAGAAACAGAATTACTAAGACAAGCATTTAAAATGATAAAAGGAGAAAAATGATGAGCAATGACAACAATAATGAATTACATGCCCAGCGCCACAGTTTGGCGCATATTATGGCTTATGCCGTACAAGCCATGTGGCCAGATGCCAAGTTTGGGGTCGGACCAGTGGTCGAAAATGGCTTTTATTATGACATCGACCTTGGGCTTCACTCCACTCCATCTGGCCCTCAGAAGAAGCGAAAAGAAGCCCTTGGTGACCACAGTATTTCAGATAGTGATTTCAAAAAAATCGAACAATCGATGCGCCAGATTATCAACAAAGATTACCCTTTTGAGCAGTATAATTTGCCGGTTGCAGAGGCGTTAGAATGGGCTAAAAAGAACAATCAGCCTTACAAGCAAGAACTGCTGAACGACCTGATGCGCAGCGGCACCACCAGCGCCAAAGACCTTGACGCCAGCGAGCTTGGCTTGCCCAGTGGCGACAGTAAAGTTGAAGAGGTATCATTTTACCGCTGTGGTGAGTTTGCCGACTTGTGTCGTGGCCCTCATGCCGCCAGCACCGGCAAAACCGGTGCCTTCAAGTTGATGCGCATTGCTGGTGCTTATTGGCGTGGTAAAGAGGGAAACCCGCAGATGCAGCGCCTGTACGGTGTGGCTTTCGGGTCAAAAGAAGAACTAGATGCACATTTGCACATGCTCGAAGAAGCCAAGAAGCGAGATCACCGAAAGCTGGGCCAAGAACTTGACCTGTTCTTGTTTTCGGACATGGTGGGATCTGGCTTGCCAATGTTTACACCGCGTGGCACGGTGTTGCGTGAGGAACTGGCTAAATTTTCGAACGAACTACGTGAAGCCCGGGGCTTTCAGAAAGTCTGGACACCACACATTACCAAAAAAGAGCTGTATGAAGCCAGTGGTCATTGGGCAAAATTTGGAGATGAATTGTTTGTGGTAAAAAGCCAGGAGACGAGCGACGAACTTGTGATGAAGCCGATGAACTGCCCGCACCACACGCGTATTTATGCCAACAAACAACGCAGTTACCGCGATATGCCTATCCGCTACCTCGAGACTACTACCGATTACCGCGATGAAAAGAGCGGTGAACTGGGCGGCCTGAACCGGGTACGGGCACTCACCCAAGATGACAGCCACGTATTTTGCCGCCCTGACCAAATCGAACAAGAGGTAAACGGCCTGTTGGCTGCTGCCCAAGAAATGTATAGCGCGGTAGATATGAAGTTGCGGGTCAGGTTGTCTTACCGTGATGAGTCTGATGCATATTTAGGGGCAAAAGAACTGTGGAACCAAGCTCAGAGCCAGTTAAAGGCAGCCGTAATAGTCAATGGGCTTGAATATTATGAGCAAACTGGCGAAGCAGCCTTTTATGGTCCTAAAATAGATTTCATGTTGATGGATGCCATAGGCCGCGAGC
>JAYUBM010000171.1:0-2904 GCA_043740875.1 bacterium
CGGGCAGCGTCTTAGCCAATGATCATTTAAATGCGGCAGCCGTCAGCCTGGTGCAAGAATTAAATAGCTATAGGCTGCGTGGGGGAGATCTAAAATCTGTTATTATACGTACCAATTTTGACAAGACTGACCGCAAAGCTGTTGCCGCACTATTCGTTAAAAATGAACATTTTCCTAAGCTTAAATTGCCAACTGGCCTTAAAGGTTTAATGGTCTATTACAGTAATCCCAAAAGTCCGGCTTCGGTACCTACTAAGCTGTTGCAGCAAGTTGGCGAACGTACATTAGACGATACTATTTTGGGTACAAAACTAAGCTACGACGTTTTATCTTTTTTTCAAGTTAATATTCCTATTTTCGAAAAAGCGCTGGTCCGCATGCAACAGTCTTTGGGTACATCAGACAAAATTGATTTATATAGTGGAGTAGGCTCGATAGGTATCGTGCTAAAAGGAACCACAGCGCTTGTCGAAAATGATGTTGTCAATATTGAAATGGCCAAAATAAACGTCGGGCAAAGCGGTATAGCTGTGGTACATGCACCCACCGAAAAAGCCCTGGAATATATAACAAAAACCCACACTGTGATTGTCGATCCTCCGCGCGCAGGATTGCATACTGATGTTATTGCAAAACTAATAGAAGTAAAGCCGCCAATGATTGCCTATTTATCGTGTAATCCAAGCACCCAAGCACGGGATGTAAAACTACTTATAGGTGCAGGCTATGACTTACAACTCGTCGAAGGCTATAACTTTTTCCCCCGGACGCCACACATCGAAACACTGGCCATCCTCAAGTTAAAAGGTTAGTATAAAGACATGAAATTACACCGCTTTTTTGCCGGCCATTTACACGATAAATACGGGCCTATCGAACTGCGCGAACATGTCTGGATTAACGACCCTGAACTGGTAAACCAGTGGTCAAAGGTATTGCGCTATAGGCTGGGTGATCAGCTTGTGCTTTTTAACGGCAAGGGCGAAGACCGGCTTTATAAAATCCATAAAATAGAAGAATCAAGCATCGGGCTAGAGCTTGTGACTGAACTCGAACCAGTTCACCCAAAACGCGAAGTGTACTTGTTTTGGAGCATGCTCAAGAAAGATAAAAACGAATGGGTGTTACAAAAATGTACCGAATTAGGTGTGACGCATTTTGTACCGCTTCTGTCTGAGCGTACCGAAAAGACTGGCTTTGACGAAGCACGGGCCAATAAGATTGTTCGTGAAGCCAGCGAACAATGTGGCCGTAGTGATATCCCCAAGGTACGTGAACCAATTACACTTGAAACAGCTTTGCAAGAATTTGCCGGCAAGTTTGATTTATATTATGCCGAACAAACAAATGAACAACTGTTGCTTACTGCATCCCAAGAACCGCTTGGTGTGTTTGTAGGTCCCGAAGGCGGCTGGACTGATTCCGAAAAAGAAATGTTGCACGGTATATGCAAACAACTTAACATTGCCCAGTTTACGCTCCGTGCCGAAACGGCCTGCGTAACCGCAGCCGGGTTATTGCTTCAGTAATGCTTTGGTTAATTGCAATCGCTGTAATTATCCTTTTTGCAGTTTTGTTGTCGGCCAAGCCTAAACGTACAAACAGTTCTTTTATCATTGGCGGCCGGGTTTATCCGTATACGATTGGCGATGACCTTGTAAGGTTCAACCGAGAAGTACGCAATAAGGGTATCGAGATTGATCTGCCCGTAGAACTGCCTCACCTTTATTTTGACAGCCGGGCCAAGCGGGATGTAGTAGGCACATATTATTATTTCGAAGACAGCCAAAAACTATCGCTTGAGGGTAATTTTGATAAATGCTTTACATTGTATGCGCCAAAAGGACACGCAAGGCTAACGCTCAGCATTGTGACACCAGATTTCATGCAAACACTTATTGGTGTGGCAAAAGACTACGATGTAGAAATATACAAAAAACATCTCCGCCTCATTGCCGCTAAAAAAATCAACAATCATCCTGTCAGGAAAGAGGCGCTCAAGCAGGCAGCAAAAGCAGTGCTACTCGAGATTGATCACCGCCTAAAAAGCTGGAATGCTGAAAACAGCGATGAATCTAAAAAGTCTACTCTTGTAATGAGCGACGACCAACTGCTAGTGGAGCTGCCATCAGCGTTTAGATCTGCTAAAGTCCGCGAAAGTATAAAGTTGGCGCTTGTGGGCTGTATATCGCTAGCCTCTGTATTTTACATACCCGCCATTTTTTTAGAAGAAAATCCCAGTAAGCACACTCAGTTATGGCTTCTGAAGGCTGCAGCCTATTTGTCATTTCCTACCGGCTTTCTCATATGGACCTACGTGATTATCATCAAAGCTCAGAAAGCAGAAAAATAAAGATAGCTTCCGAAGTTAACCCAGCACTGCATAAAAACTCTAGTTCAGTCATTAACTTATACCGGTGGGTAAAGCGGCAACTCTGTGCCGAAAACATACATGTCCAGCATGAGCAGCTAATTTTGCAGGCACTGGGACACCTCGGCTCACAAGTAAAATTTGATCAACAATTTAATAGTCCACAACCTGAAACTCAGTCTGCAGGCACTGATATGCACCTTGACGAAGCTATGCTTGATTCTTTTAGAACCCCAACAATCAGCGCTCTGCAACTGTGTGTTCGTTTGCACACGGCAACTAATTTTAATAGTAATGGGGCCCATTTTTTACTTGTAAATTCAAATCCACGGGCAAGTGGAGTGAAAGGCGATATAGATATTTTCAACCAAGATGATCCGTCTATTGAAATGGCCAAACGCGGTTATGATGTTGAGACTGATTATGACGTCTGGCAAAAACTTGAAGACTTCGGCGGCGTTAGTCACGATCCTTTTATATGTGATTCGACAATCTATACTTTTAGCGAACATCCTTTTTATTCAGTTTTGTTC
>JAYUBM010000172.1:0-9411 GCA_043740875.1 bacterium
CGCGACGAATCTCACCGTTTTGCCGTTAGTTATCACACGGTCTTAAAAAGAGGCCGCCAAACCACCAGCTGGCTCGAAGAGGTGCCAAGCATCGGCCCTCTTACCAAAAAGAAGTTAATACGCACTTTTGGCAGCACGCGAGGGGTACTGCAGGCCCGGGATATCGAGCTTATACAGCTATTGGGTGAAAAAAAGGCCGAACTGCTAAAGCAGTACATACGAGCCGAGAAAAAACAGACGAAGTAGGGTATATTAAAGCGTATGAGTAAATCCGTTATATACATCGGTGCAACTATCGGCGGATCGCTGGGGGGCTTTTTAGGGGGTCTGATCGACCACAGCTTATTGGGACTTTGGAGTATTCTTTTTAGCCTTATAGGTGGGCTTGCCGGTATCTGGGCTGCATACAAAATCCAACAATAACAGCCCGGTACGCTATACTGACAATCATGTTTGATAGCCAGTTTTTTATACAAAACAGAAAAAAGCTGATGGCAACCTGCGACGTTGATTTTGTCGTATTAGCGGCGAATGGGCTCGTACAAAAAAGTGCCGATGTGTCGTATCCTTTCAGGCAAGATAGTAATTTTTGGTATCTCACGGGGCTAGACATCGCTGACGCGGTGCTGGTCATTGATGTTAAAAAAGGTGATGAATTTATTATTTTACCCCAGCGTGATAAACACCGCGACTTATGGGATGGCAAATTTGATACAGCCAGAACTTCGCAGCAGAGTGGTATTGCTGATACGCTGCCTTATACCCAAGGCTGGAAACAGCTAAAAGTGCTTTTAAGCAGGCCCTGTACCATCGGTACAATCTTGCCGGATAGCCCATACATAGCCGTCTATAATATGCACGTTAATCCAGGCAAAATCGCTTTTCGTAGTCATCTTCGGCGTATATCTGGGACGGCGAAAGTCATAGATTTACGTAAGACCATAGGACGTCTGCGCCAAATAAAACAACCAAACGAGCTTGCCGCAATTAAAAAAGCCGTGCAGGCAACGGTTGAGAGCCTCAAAGAGTTACAAGCGGCCATTGGCACTATGAAAACAGAGCAAGATGTAGATATCTTTTTGTCGCATCAATTTCGTCTACACGGAACCAGCGGTCATGCCTATGACCCGATTGTGGCCAGCGGTATACATGCAGCCACCATTCATTACATGGACAATAACGGCCCCTTGTTAAAAAACCAGCTTCTGCTTATGGATGTGGGTGCTTCGTACCAAGGCTATGCTGCGGATATTTCACGTACTTGGGTTTTGGGCCAACCCTCCGCCCGACAGCAAGAGGTGTACGAGGTGGTGGCAGCTGCGCATGTCCGCGCTCTCAAATTATTAAAGCCAGGCGTTATTATCCGGGAATATCAAAACAAAGTCGTCGCATCTTTGGTTGATGATCTTATTTCTATCGGCGTATACAAGCAAGCCGACCGTCTAAAAGCAGTAAAAGACTACCCGCATCTTATATCCCATTTTTTGGGGCTTGATGTACATGATGCAGGCATTTACGATGAACCTTTGCAAGTCGGCACGGTACTTACCGTAGAACCTGGTATTTATTTACCCGCCGAAAATATCGGGATTCGTATCGAAGACGACATATTAATAACAAAAACAGGTAATGAAAATCTATCAGCTGAACTTTCTTCAGATCTGTTATACTACCTATAAGATATGAAAAAACGACGATCATCCAGTTTTTTAGTTAGGTGGCTGGTGTGTAGCTTGGGATTATGGCTAGCAGCAGCCTTGCTTGGTTCTGCCAACATATCCTTCAATAACCGTATAAGTGTTATTTTGTTTTCGGGCTTAGTACTGGCCATAGTAAATACAGTATTAAAGCCTTTTGTGGTTTTTTTATCATTGCCTGCGGTGTTATTATCATTAGGTATATTCATGGTAGTAATCAACGGGTTTATGGTACTTATTGCGGCGCGGCTTTACCACTCGCTTGAAGTTGCAAACTTTGGGGTGGCAATAGTCGCCGGTATAATTATCGGTTTTGTAAATTTTTTAGTAACTGCAATCATCGATGAGAAAGGAGACGCATGAATATTTGGAACTATATAACAATCACTGCTTCAGCTTTGCTTACCATTTTAGTACTCATTCAAACCCGCGGGGCAAGCCTTGGCGCCGGTCTTGGTGGCGGTGGTGAAGTAAACACCGTAAGGCGCGGATCGGACAAATCTATATTTAACCTGACAATCATTGTTGGTTTAATTTTTGCAGCTTCATTGCTTATTGGGCTTTTAACAGCTTAACTTTAGTAATTGGGTAATGGGTGGGATGATAAATTCGGATTTGGAATGTTAAATAGAACAACTAGACTTCGTTACAGGCGTATATTTCGTAAACGCCGTCGTTCTGTCGAAGACGCCGCCGAACAAGCCGAACAATCACTTGAAAAACATTTTTTCAAACGTTTACCGCGGCTTGCTAATGTGCGCCGTTTTGTTTTTGGCTGGGTAGGTTTGCTGGTACTTTTAATCTCAAGTGTGGGTTTACAGGCCAGAGGTCTCGGCCAATATTATCAAAAAATAGCCCCTGCAGAAGGTGGCACAATGCGCGAGGGCTTAGTCGGAACGTTTTCTAACGCCAATCCATTATATGCCGCGACACTTGTGGATAGTTCGGTTTCTAAATTAGTATTTTCTGGGCTGATGACCCATGACGCGAATAACCAGCTGACGCCTGATCTGGCAGATAAATGGGAATCTGACGATAAAGGACAAGTTTACAAAGTTACACTGCGTAAAAATATTATATGGCATGACGGCGTGCCATTCACCTCGGCCGATGTGGTTTTTACTTACAAAACACTTCAAAATCCCGATGCAAAGTCACCCCTGTTGGCAAGTTGGCAGGGTGTAGAAGTAACAGCCATTAACGATTATGTGGTTCAGTTTAAGCTGCCGAGTCCTTTGGCCTCGTTTCCTTATTCGCTTACTAATGGCATAGTTCCCAAGCACATATTGGGTTCGACACCTGTTAGCCAATTGCGCAGTGTACCATTTAACAGCGTCAAACCCATTGGCACTGGACCATTTATGTGGGGATCGGTCGAAGTCGGCGGCACTACGCGTGAAAACAGGAGTGAGCAAGTGGCATTAAAGCGATATCGGCGTTATCACCGAGGTTCGGCTAAAATAGAAGAATATTTATTAAAAACTTACCGCGATGAACCTAGTTTAATAAAAGCTTTTCAGCGGCGTGAATTAACGGCGTTTTTGGGTGTAAATAAATTGCCCGAAGATTTATCGCATGACGAAACGGTATCGGCCTATAACGTACCGATGGCCAGCGAAGTTATGATATTTATGAATACTAGCAAACCGTTATTGCAGGATGCAAAAGTAAGGCAAGCTTTGACTATGGGTACTAATCGGGCCGAACTTATTAGGCAACTTGGTTTTCCGGTAGTAACCACCAATGAACCACTTTTAAGGGGACAAATTGGCTATGATGCTTCGGTTATGCAGCG
Organism: bacterium; assembly: GCA_043740875.1. GTDB lineage: Bacteria > Patescibacteriota > Saccharimonadia > Saccharimonadales > SZUA-47 > JBBQVE01. Next base: position 3,493 of record JAYUBM010000172.1, read on the forward strand.
TAATTATTCTATGAATGAGGCAAATACGCTGCTAGACTCGGCTGGCTGGCTGCGCGCTACTGCTACTGATATTCGCAAGAAAGATGGCAAGCCACTTACCATTTCTTTTGTTTCACAAAATTTGGCCGAATACACAGCTATTTCACAAAACTTACAAAAACAATGGAAAGACCTTGGGGTTACTGTAGATGTTAAATTTAGATCAGAAGAAGATATGCAGGGCGATATACTATACCGGCATAATTACGACGTACTTTTGTACGGCATATCTATCGGCCAAGATCCCGACGTCTTTGCCTATTGGCATAGTTCACAAGCCGATATTCGTTCGGTAAACCGTCTGAACTTTTCTGAATATAAAAGCAAAGTCGCAGATGCTGCGCTAGAAGCAGGCCGTACCCGGATTGATCCAGGAATTCGCGCCTTAAAGTACAAACCATTCTTGCAAGCCTGGCGTGACGACGCACCGGCTATTACACTGTACCAACCCCGGTTTTTATATGTAACGCGCACTGAACTTGTTGGTTTTGATACAAGGCAGCTAAATGGTGCCGTCGATCGACTCAGCGATGTGCAAAACTGGACAGTTATACAAGATAAAGTCCTGAAATAAGTAAAATGAAGATTCTTTATGATAAAGCATGAGACTAAAAAACTAGCACTAAGTTACTTCCTTGTTGCACTTGCAGGCCTGGCTTTCATTTTTGTAGTGATTCCGCTGCCTTTCATGCCAAATTTCTGGAGTTACCTTCATCGTCAAAAACTTAACAGTAATCTTTCAACTTTTACTGAGCCAGTTTATGTCACGGCTCAAACTCAAAACAGCAGTTTTACCTTTGACACTTTTATCGGTTGGAAAAATGCTTACTGGGTAAGAGGTTTTGCTGACATTACAAGTCATACCGGTAGTTATTATTATGTGCAAACAAGTAAAACCGGAGTTTTTGGTGCAGCCGATTATGGCCCTTCCGCCTTAGACCTAGCGCCATTCAAGCAAGCCCTTGCGCAAGTATGCCCTGAGCAGAATAGTGGAGTGCAAATGTGCAAAGTACTAGAGCCGCAGCACTTTGTCGTTAAGTACCAAGTTGGAGATACGTATTTACTGAGTGATATTACACAGAAAATATTTAATAGAGCCAAACTGCATGTTAACAAATATCCCGTACCAGAAGATTTCGTGGCGCCCACCGAGCGACAGATTCAAGATATCGCAGTTGTAATGACACAGGCTAAGCCGGTACCGCTCGCAAATATTATGAATCATTTTAAACCCGAATTTTAGCATTTGTTCAAAAAATATCTTGCTGGTGGAGCTATACAACCAAGCTCGAACCTATTTTATGCAAAACAGCTAGCAGTAATGCGTGCAAAAGTACCTAAAACACACCCTCTTATGGCTACAAAACTACTTACGTCGATGTAAGTAGTTTATGCGCTCTGTAACAGATGAGAAATACTCAAAATATGCTCCTTCTATATACATATACTATGTAGAGTACAAAGACCGAGAGGCTTGTGAATATACCCCACAACTACTAACCGTAAACTATTTGCAAACATCACACAATAATGGTACAATAGCACTAGTTTTATGATTCTAAACTAAAGACAATGACAAGAGTGGGAACAGCGTTTGAAGGAGCATAAGTATACACTATGGCAGTAGAAGTACGACCAATCCAACCAGTAGAACTATACCCAGATATTAGTGGCGATTACCGACTCATGATAGAAGGTGTTTTGCCTGGGCTAGGCTGGGCTAATCCAGAAGAAGTTGGTGTACCAGCGTTAGAGCTGGTACAAGCAGGGCTTCACGGTACAGCCGTTGGCGCCTTTCTCCTAAATCGCATAGACACAAAAGTAACAACTGGCGATGAACTTCTTATTGTTAGGACTGTTGGTGGCAAGAATGGTATTGGTGTTGCTAATACTATCCACCGAGTTGACCCAAGAGCTCACGCTGATGGCTACGCCTACGAAGATATATGGGGCGATGCCCAGGGTCAAGGCAACCCACATAAGGGTGGCGACAAAGGCATTATCCATGACAACGCAGGCCGAAGAGGTCTGGAAACTAAGTGGAGTGCATTCATGCTACTAAACGATGTCAAAGACCCCGCAACTGGATACGGGGCTTACGGCCCAGGTCTTGCCTACACTAACCTTACTGTAGCTGAACAACGTATAGCCCATGCAGTAGAGAAAGAACGGCTTGCCAAACAGGATGTTCACATCCTAACAACAGGTATTGGACATGTAGCTACAGATTTTGTAGCACTTAAAGTACGAGGAGTGCCGCAACGAGCAGGCGTAAACCGCCTTATCCATTATCCCGACCACGACACGATTGTTCCGCACGTCTACCTGCGTGGCGGGCGTCTCTACTTCTCCGGGTCGGGCGTCCGCAATCCTTGGATCTACGATGGTTCTCGGCGTTTGGTGGGGGTACCAATAGCACCCCTTGAAGCTTAAGCCTTAGCTCCCTTTTAGATTTTTACTTCTTCCTGATAAATATCTGGAAACCCTGGTTGCATTGGTTGGTGCTAATGCTACTTTGAGGTTGTGAGGTTTTTAGGAGAGGGATTTACGTTGTATACTACTTATGGCGTTGCAGAGTTGGATAAAACAAGCAACTTCACTCTGTGAAATTGCAAAAAATAGTGAGCCAAGTCTAATAAAAGAAGCATTTATCAAAATTGACGGATTGGACCTGTTTCTAAAAAACAAAAGGCGCACTTTCGTGCCCATGCAACCTTGAATTCACCTCTTAAAACCCCTTGGGTGGCACTTCGTGCCAGCCTTCAGAACTTCCGAAAAGATTCAGCTAGTTGTCTATTGGTGCCGCGAAGAGGACTTGAACCTCCACAGGGTTGCCCCCACTAGTACCTGAAACTAGCGCGTATACCATTTCGCCATCGCGGCACATGTTTCAGATACGATTCTACCAAAATAAGCTATAAATAACCAATCAAAAATAACTGCTTATGTTATGATAGACCGTATAGAACTTATCCCTAAAAGGAACGTATTTTGAATAAAGTTGCCCATTATTTGCAAGAGCACCTCATTGGCGAGGTTTTTACAAGCGCCGACACCCGAAGTTATTTTTCGACCGACGGAAGTATTTTACAGATGGTACCAGCCTTGGTGGTGTACCCCCGTAATGAAAACGATATGCGAAAAACCGCCCGTTTTACTTGGCAACTAGCCGAGCGTGGCCGGGTGATTCCTATTACTGCCAGGGGCATGGGAACCGATGTTGGTGGTGCAGCCATCGGTTCTGGAATAATCATGGTATTCCCGGCGCATATGCATAAAATACTCGAACTAGACCCAAAGTCGGGCGTTGTTGCAGTACAACCAGGTGCTAACTTTGGCAAATTACAGCAAACACTGCACACCCATGGCCGACTGATACCGGTATTTCCAAACTCAGTTGAATATACCAGCGTCGGTGGATCTATTGCCAATAACTGTAGTGGCGAACGATCCGGTAAATATGGGAGTGCCCGTGAATATGTTAAAGGGCTTCGTGTTGTGTTGTCTAATGGCGAATTAATCGAAACTGGCCGCATGAGCAAGCGCGAACTTAGCAAAAAAATGGGACTGGCCAGCCTAGAGGGTGAGATTTATCGCTCACTCGATGCCCTTATCGAAGAAAACGCCGAAATTATTAAAAGTTTACCGCCGTTACCTAAATTACAATCGTCAGGTTACGCAATTGCTGATGTTCGCCGCAAAGATGGTAGTTTTGACCTGACACCACTTATAGTGGGCAGCCAAGGTACCTTGGCACTTATTAGTGAGATAGTCTTTCGAAGTGAAGCCTATAATCCAGAAGTCACTGTCATGACGGCGACTTTTTCGACCCGTGCATCGGCGCTCGAGGCGGCATTAGACCTAAGTAAAATGTCCGATGGACCGGCAGTAGTAGATTTTGTCGATAAACACCTGCTTGAGGATATCAATAGGATAAATCCACAGTTACTAAAGGACGTGATCGAAACGCCTTTGCCAGAAATGCTGTTGTATGTAGAGTTTGACGACGACAGTTCACGCCAGCAAAAACGTTTGGCCAAAAAAGCTCGTAAAATTATCGAAAAACACAATGGATTTCTGGCTATTGCTAATGAAGAACATGATATAGACCGGCTGAAAGCAGTGCGTGATAGTGCTGCGACTATGTGGACACACGTCGAAGGTACCGCCCGGGCTTTGCCGATTATAGATGATGCAGTAGTCCCTGGCAGCCAGTTAGGCGCCCTATTAACGGGAATCGACGAAATGATGCAGCGCAATAACCAATTTGTATTTGCCGTATCTGGCAGCACGCTCAGTGGCGTGGTGCACGTTTTGCCACATTTGGATATTTCACAAATTGGAGACCGTCAAAAAGCCTTTCGCATGCTAGATGAATTTTATAAACTGGTCATTTCTCTAGGCGGCAGCATGAGTGCCGATCATGGTGATGGACGGCTGCGTGGTGCACTACTTTCTTATCAGTACGGTGAGCGAGCCGTAGAATTGTTTACTAGTATAAAAACAATTTTTGATCCGTTTAACATAATGAATCCTGGTGTAAAAATAGGCAGTACACTCGATGGTATAAAGCCACTGCTGCGTACCAATTATGCTGCACGCCAGAATTTGCAATATATGCCTCGACTGTAACCTAATAATTAACTGTTTCTAGCCCCTGATACGCTCTAATAACAGCATCGTCGTCGCGCTTAGTAGCAAAAGTTCTTGATCTTCTTGCCGAAAGCCTTCTTTAGCTTCAAAAGAAAACTTACCTTCAAAAAATGCCGCTTGTTTTGCCACGACCATAGCCGGTTGCCCGATTGTCAAGATCCCTTTTTTCCGAACACCCTGTCATCTCACAATTTTTAACGCAGCGGCGTAAGCCACTGGACTCATTTTTAGCGCATTGTGTATTCGTTTTGTATTGTAGTAGTAAATAGCTAAAGTTATTGCTTCGTAGAATTCTGCTAATTCCTTAAACCTATTGATGTTTCCTAGTTCAAACTTAAGGCTATCAAAGAAGTGGATCATGCTCTCGGCATCGGGGTCGACGGAGGCCCGACGCGAGTTGGTGGGCGTTGAAACGACAAACCCCCGCGGCATGTATTACCACGGGGGTTTGAGAGTGAACTACTTGGTGGGCGCTGAGGGGCTCGAACCCCCGACCCCCTCGGTGTAAACGAGGTGCTCTAGCCAACTGAGCTAAGCGCCCACGGTGCTTGCTATTTTATCCTAAAAGAGGTTATTTTTCAACAAAGTACTAAGATTATACTGACCCTTACTAGCAGGTATACTGAATTATATGAGATACGCAAAGAAAAAAATATATGAATGGACGCCTCATATTGCCTATTGTGTTGGGCTAATTGCAAGTGATGGTAGCCTTTCGAATGACGGGAGGCATGTTGACCTAACATCTCTAGATTACGACCAACTATTAAATTTTGTAAAGCCATTGGTCGTACTTATACGATCGCAGAAAAAAAGAATGCATCAGTAGTGCCTGCATATAGAATTCAATTTAGAGATGTTGCACTTTATGACTTTTTGATAAACATCGGACTGAGTACTAATAAAGGTAAAACGATTCATGCAATAAATATACCGGATATGTATTTTTCAGAATACCTCAAAGGCCTTTGTGATGGAGATGGATCAACCTATGCTTATTTTGATAACAGATGGAAGTCTAGTTATGTTTTTATGTCTCAATTACATCTGCATCAAGAGTTTTTCTCGATAAATTAGCACTTAAAAATTAGAAGGGTTCATAGAAGTTGAAAGAGCTGGTATAATTGCAAAGCAAATTAAATGTGCGCAGGTGGTGTAATGGTAGCCACGCCAGTCTGAGGGGCTGGTGCCGCAAGGCGTGGAGGTTCAAGTCCTCTCCTGCGCACC
>JAYUBM010000173.1:0-1010 GCA_043740875.1 bacterium
ATTCAAACCACCGTACCGCATCGCGTTCTTTTGTATGAAAGGCAATAGTGGCCTGCCGCATACTATCAGTAATTTTTATCTGCCCACCATTTTCAATCAAGTGCTTAACACCCTGATTTAATATGTGATTAAAGATACCTGCCACTTCTTCATATATCAGTGGCATAACAGCATTGTCCTTCTCGACCTTAATGTCCATATTGATGGTGATAAGCCTACGAGCAACGGCTGGGTTAAATACCGAATAGCTGTACGGGTTCATGGCTATCAAGAGCCGACCGTAGTTAACTACAGGCCGTCGGGTGACGTGCATCTGCCAGCCGGGCAGCGGCTCCTGTGCCGCCACCTTTAACAACATTTCCAAATGTTTAAAAGGCTGCGAGTCGAAGTCGTATGCGAGCAGTTTGTTTTCCATTTGCATCGCTTGTGTCTGTGCCTCGGGCGTACCCCCAAATAATATACCAGCACTAATGGCCACGCTATTCTCCAGGCCGATGATGCGCCTAGTAACGTCTATCAATGAACTTTTACCTGTACTGGTCTCGCCTGCCAGTAGCATTATAATATCTGCCTTATGATGTGTAAGACAGCTTGCCACAAACGCAAAGTAAGCAACATGTAAGGACCGATCAGGTATTTGGTTACTAAGCCATTTATCAAATTTGGGGCACGTTGCAGTTGGCTCATAACAATATGGTAATACCGTCGTAAAATTGTAATGCGATTCATGGTCAAGTAGTTTGCGTTTTCCTGTCTTGAGGTTTACATGGAGGACACCGTTTTCCATATTAATAAATATGCCGTCGTGCAGGTTGCCCGTATTAGGTTCAAGTACTTCACGCTGCGTAATGAGTTTAAGTTCTTGTAAGGCCATATTAAGATATGGTAATGTGCGAAGCAGTCGGCGGTACCGATCCTCAACGTCTGAACGGTCAACAAAACTATTAAGCATATCTACTACATACCTATCTGTACGCTTTATCCAGTGTGTTTGCTCAAAAATATAAAAG
>JAYUBM010000174.1:0-1018 GCA_043740875.1 bacterium
AGCCGGTTCAAGTACCGATGCCGTGTACTGCTCATAGCCAAATTGTTCGCATACACGCGACCACGTATCAAATATATATTTTTGAATTCGGAAGTCTTCTGGATAAAAGTCGCGGACGCCCTTGTAGGGCTGGGTTGAAATACTCATAAGTTAGCTCCATTATATGTAATCTTATTATTTTTAGCCATCATTTAGCTTGACTGCCGCGTTTTATGTCTTCAAGTAGCGCATCTTTCAGGGTCAGATTACCAAGTACTAGGTTAACGCGCAAAGCTTGAAGTACATCTGCCGCCTCGTTAACCATATCCGTCCGGCTGCCCTTTACGGTAGCTATAACAAACTCAATTGCCTCTTCACCAACTTTTTTACGGGCGTTGTTACGGTTTTGCAAAAGCTGCGAAGTGTAGCTGCCGCTAGGATAACGCAGCCTGTTTTGCACGGTTTTATCACAATTGCCAATACTGGTTTCAAAATCGATCGGCTTAAGCAAATTAAGGCTTTTAACAACACTTACTCCAACTTTTTCACCAATTCTAAACGGCACCAGATTATTATCTGTTAAAGTTTTGCCTGATTGTTTTATGTCAAATACTAGGTCTACCCGTTTACTTTTAGCATAGGCTTCGACGCTTCCCTTTGGTGTATCCGTCACATTCAGTGCTAAGCCACGTTGCTGGGCAAAACGTGCAAGTGCCTTTGGATATGACGTAGCCACGCTTAAAGGCCGCTTTGCAACCAATTTTGTTGGAATATCACCCATACGGTCAGTTAGTCCTGCCAGCACGAACTGGGGTATATCACACTGCTCGTATACCGTTTCTACCACCTCGATTTGGTCAATGGCTAATTCGCCCAGTTTATCTGTACCGATAAAAGCTAAATTAAGTGACTTATCATTTAACAGATCGATTGCATCGGGATCACGAAGTAGCCAATAATTAGTGTTTTCAACAGTTTCGATGAAGGCAGCTACCGGCAAAAGCTGGAACGCTATAGTCATTTGTGGCAAGCCACTGCT
>JAYUBM010000175.1:0-1010 GCA_043740875.1 bacterium
CGTAAGTTCTGGGTCTTTTTTAACTGGTTCCGCCGACCGTGCCGGAAAACTTACTGGTAATTTATCAAAGCCGTACAGTCTGCCAATTTCTTCAACTAAATCTTCAGAAAGTTCAAGGTCACGCCGCCAAAATGGTGGTGATACAACAACCGTATTTGCATCATACGTTTCAACAGCCATATTCTTTTTAAGCGGCAATAGCGGCTTATACCATTCATTTGCCGACAACATGCCATCCAAGCTTGTAAAATAATCGTTAGCATACAGTCGGCATGTTTCTACAATTTCACGTTCATTATCATCATTCACTTCATAGCGGCTTATCTTTTGATCAGTATCCTTGAATAAAAAGACATTTTTAGCACCTAGATACTCATTCCAGAATCCTGGTTTAAGCTCCCACGAGACCAGTTTTTCATAGTCATTTTCAGATCCAAACGGTATCAGAAGTTTATAATTACCTTTTTCTGTTTTTTCGACAATCTTAATACCGACCCTAATTAGTTTTTCGTCTATATTGCCTACACCTGTCAAATAGCTACGTGATTCAAGAGTCATGCCGGCATCTGGCAGACATTCAACGTTTTCGAGTAATTGCTGCGCTTCATCGACAGAAAGAGAACTACCGAGCCTAGAGTTAATAAAGTCAATGGGCGCAGTCACGGTGGGCATAGGCACAACTTGGTCAGATTTTATATCGATAACATCACTGGCAGTTTGACCACCCGCATAATTAATAATATCTTTAACCACTTCTGCAAGTACGCGGTCATTTTGCAGCGGACTCTGACCTTTATTAAAGCGTGTTACCGCATCGGTAAAAATACCATGGCGCATAGCGGTTCGCCGAATCGTATACATATCAAAAGTTGCACATTCAATAATTATATTTTTGGTGTTTGCATCAACTTCTGTTTCGGATCCGCCCATGACTCCGGCCAGTGATACAGCTTTTTTATCAGTTGCAATTACAATATCATTTTTAGTGAGCTTAATAGTTTTACCATTAA
>JAYUBM010000176.1:0-1009 GCA_043740875.1 bacterium
AGGTAACTTACCGTTATTATTAGCTACGAATTCACTGATGAGACCGGAGAGTCTTGATGCATCACTTTTACGCTGCGTGTTACGGTTGCTGCGCTGTAGCCCTGGAATAGCCAAGAATACAATTGCCATAATTAGGCCGGCAATAGCCAGCACAATCATAACTTCGATAATTGTAAAACCAGCGGTATTTATACCTTTTGATTCTTTTTTAGCTTCTCTAATTTTATTTAACATTGTAGTAAGTGCCCCTTTACTTTGTAGTTATATACTTTATAGATTAAGCATAAGCATTATGTAATAAAAATGCAACCGCTACTTTTTAGGGTTTTTAATAGTGTTTACTTAATGACGTTCTTCCCTACCAGGCCGTATATTGGCAGTAATACCGCTGCCACCACTGTTATGGCGACTATACCTAAGATAATCATAAGTACCGGCTCAATAATCGTAGAGATTGCCTTGACCTGGTTGTCTACCTCTTTTTCGTAATAGTCAGCTGTCTTTTCGAGCATTTGCTCGATTGCTCCCGAATCTTCACCAATTTTTAACATCTGAGGCACTAAGTCTAAAAAGTTAGGGTCGCCCATAAGTGAACTCGATAGTGACTTGCCACCTTTTACCTTTTCGGTAGCTGCGGTAATCGACTTTTGAATATGTACGTTATCGACGGCCTTGCCGGTAATTTCGAGCATTTGTATCAGTGGTACACCAGTACTGACAAGGGTTGTACCTGTGCGTGAAAACCGGGCCATATAAAGTTTCATAAACAAAGGCGCAACCGGCCATGCCTTCATTTTTGCTTTGTCCAAAAATGCCTTGCCGCCAAGCGTGCTAAACCACTTGCCCGAAAAAAAGCTAAGTAGCGCAACAATGATGACTACAAAATACCACTTCTTGATAATAAAGTGGGATATCGCAAGCATAAACTTCGTTATAAACGGCAACTCTGCACCTGGTAATCCTTTATATAATACCTCAACTTGTGGCAACACACTTACCACCATGAAAC